>JAKAAL010000490.1 GCA_021802375.1 Bacillota bacterium
ACAAGGAGGACAGAACTATGGCGAAGCCGTGGTATGCCGCCCAAAAAGGCTATGACAGCGTGGGGACCCATCGACTGGCCGCCCTGACCCATGATATCCGTTATGAAAACGACGGCATGACGAAAGAGGCCGAACGGTGGCGGCTGGTGTTTATTCATGACGGGCAGAAACATGCCGTGACAGCAGGCGATGGCGGGGAGTTAGGACGAAAGGTCCAAGCTCAGCTCACGAAATTCGACATCCCCTCCAACTCCGAGGTGTCGCAGGATATCGTCCAATGTCTCTTACACACGATGGGCCATCCTCTGGCACCGAAAAAGCCGAGTCCCGCCCAACAAATGGGAACGTTACTGGACACCTTGGCTGTTCTTCGGGAAATCGAAGGTACTCTGACGCAAGAACTCACCCGGCATCTAGCCAATCACCCCGAGTTAATCCGGGGCAGTAAGTTGTTGAGCGTGGAAGATCGGATTCAAAATACCGTGAACAATCGCCAGGATTTAGGCCGAGTGGTGGCAGAGAGCACGAGGACCCCCGGCATTAGCGAAAAGGAATTCCGCACACAACTGGAACATTCCGAGCCCACCCGTCCCACCGTATCGCCATCACAGCGTCACGCGGAATATGAGCCAGGGGATTAGTCCCCCGGCTCGTCTTTTCCCTTTGAGGGAGAAAGGAGCCTGTGAAGAATGTCATACGGGAATCCCTATCAGAAAACCCGGAAACCCAAAGCCCAACACATCACCCGGATGTTCGAAGCAACAGTGCTGGATGATCCGGGTCAACGGGCAAAGTTAGTCGATCTGGTGCGGAAGGATTTGGCTCAAATCGACCGCGACAACCAATTGGGCATACTGAGCACCTGGCACTTGGATTTGCGAAACGGACCATACTTGGCGTGGGGCCTCGACGCCATTCCGGGGCATGGGGCGAATTATGCGGTGCGACTGGTGACGCGGGAGTATCCCGATCCGACCAAGGCCCCGGAACAGCGGGACAATTGGGTGATGGTACGAGAAATGCCGGGCATGCTGCCAGCTTGGGGCGTGGAACGGGTGGAAGCTTACGCCGCCTGGCGAGCTCTGCAATCGCCCCAGCCACACAGGCCGGTGAACAGCCCCCGGGCCACGCAATCACGCGGGCCAGACCACGAGTACGAGCCGGGAGAGTAACTCCCCGGCTCTTTCCCCTTCAAGGGGAAAGGAGGTGAATTCAGTTCATGATGAACATTCGCGACATCACCCGCACCGTCGAGGCTCACCAACTCGATGATGTCCCCGGCATCCAGGCCGTGTTGGAGATGGTGGAACAGGATTTGACCCGTGTCGAACAGGACATTCTCGAGCACGGCGTCTTAGGCGCGTGGAATTTCACCATTCAGGACCAGGGGTTTCTCTGCGAAGGTCTGCATGCCGTGTCTGATTTCGCGCTGCAGGGAAATCCCGTCGTCCACTTGATGGCGTTGCATTATCCGGGTTCCCAGTTAAAACCCCAAACCTGGGGGGATGAAATCAATCTTCGGGAGGAACCGGGGCGGTTAGCGGAGTGGGGCGTGGAACGGGTGCAAGCCTACGCTGTCTGGCGTACAGCCCATCCCGAGCTAGCCGCTCCGCCGGTTCATTGGCTGAGAGGACTCGACCACGATGACGAGCCGGGGGATTAAACTCCCGGCTTCTCTCTTCCCTGAAAGGAGGGATGACTCATGGCCCAAGACGACAACCGGTCCGGGTCGGAAGACGCCGTGCGGCAACTCATCGCGCAACAGGCCAAGAAAAAATTGTGGGCGTGGCTCGGAGGCGGCATCGGCCTCCCCACGATTGGCACCCTTCTCATTGTCATCATCGCCGCCATTGGCAGCTTGTCATTGCTTGCCGGGATCGGCAAGTGGTTTGAACATCTCTTCGGTCCCCATCCCCCGGCGATTGCCACGGTGGCGTCTCGTCCCGCCGAATGGCTCCCCATCGTCACCGAAAATGAGCTCGGTCTGCCCAATGCCGTCGTCTTGGCCGTGATGGAGCAAGCCTCGGACGGGCAAGCCTATGGCGACCGGTATTACTGCAGCGATGGGCGGACCACGGGGATGCGTTGTTCTCAGGCCTATCATCCCGGGATGTTCGGCATCGGGCCCAAAGGAGTGCATACGATTGGCATTGGTTATGGGCTCCTGGGGATTGACTCGAAAAGCGGTCTCATTCCCAAAAATCAAAACCCGCACAGCGTGGCCTGGAACGTAACAGCGGGGACGGCGGCGCTTCAGCAAGCCTTGTTCCAGGGCTATTGGAAGACCGATTTTTTGGCCTTTCACACGTCGGTGCAAACCCCGCCTGGTTGGCATGATCAGGCCAACTATGACAACACGATGAAACATTGGCTCGGCACCTACCAAATCAAAATCACGAACGGCAAACTGGGACCCCGGGTGAACGTCCAAAAAGGCGTCTTTGACGCCGGACCGCATTTGGGCGCGTGGGCGATTGCGCTCTGGAGTCACAAAACCGGGCAGTTCGAAGATCCCAGCAACCAGCCGGAATGGGTGCTGGTGGTCGGATTGGCCCCCACGGGGCCTCGGTGGAGACATGTCTGGAAGCCGCATACGACCCAGGTCATTCCCCCACCCCCGCATTCGAAGGGGAAAGCCACGGTGATTGTCACCCGGTACTTTCTTTACGGCCACACCCTCACCCGGCCTGTGGAGGTCACGGGCATCTTGAAGAACGGCCAGCATGTGTCCTTTGGCTGGTCCGGGAACGACAAAAAGATTCCGATGTGGCCCGGTGGCAGCGCGTTTGGGGCGAAGGTGCCCCTCACCGGTCCGAAACGGTTGACGCAAATTACGGCCTTGTGGGCCTCGTCGCACGGCATGGTGCGGGACACCATCAATTGGCCGGAACAATCCACGGGCGCTCCGGGGACGGTCATTCATGTGCCGCCCACCCAAGCGGTCCGGATGTGGTGGAAGGACATTCTCATTGCCAGCCAGAAAACGGGGGTGCCGGCGGACTGGATTGCCGCCGAAATGCTGAATGAGTCGGGCGGCGATCCCACGGCCGGATCGCTCTCCGGGGCTTACGGGCTCATGCAATTGGAACCGGCCACGGCGCGGGGTTTGCCCGCATATGCGCTAAATTAAGAGAAATACACCTCGTCGTAAAGGACTCTCGGCACGATATCGCGAAGTAATCGAACAACTTTCGTGATAGAGGTGACCGAGACATGAACAAAACTTCCGCCTTCAGCAACCCGTTAGAAGATCAATGGGAGATGCTCCTACATTTCTTGCCGAAAGGCTGGCAAGACGCGGCCTGGACGAAAGGCGCCATCACACGATTGCGGGCCATCCAGTCCGCTACCGATCTCTTGCGCCTGATCCTGGTGTATGCCTGGAATGATTGGTCTTTACGCAATACGGCCGCTTGGGCGAAACGGATGGGGCTGGCGAACCTCTCGGATGTCGCGGTGCTCAATCGCTTACGCCACGCGCCCGCGTGGCTGGGGGGGATCTTGGATCAATGGTTCCGATCGCAAGGTATTGGCACCGCGCTCAAGAGCCGATTTCGGCTGGTGCTCACCGATGGCAGTACGATTCAACGCCCCGGGAGCCCAGGGACCACGTGGCGGCTGCATGCGCAATGGAATTTGGGCACGGGCCAGTGGGAACACGTGGAACTGACGGATGCGCATGGGGCCGAATCCCTGACGCGTTTACGATTGCGTCCGGATGATGTCGTCTTGGCCGACCGGAACTATGCCAAACCGACGGCGCTCGCCTGGATCGTGGCGCAAAAAGCCCACGTCATCGTCCGGTTCGGATGGAATGCGCTGCGCTTTCAAACGCTGCATGGCGAACCCTGGTCTGTGCTGGATGCGGTGCGCCGCCTGCGCGATGCCACGCCGGGCGAATGGTGGGTGCAAATCCCCGGAACCAAAGACCGGCCCCCCCTCACGGTCCGCATCGTGGCGATGCGCAAGTCCCCACAAGCGGCCGAAAAGGCGCGCCGGAAGGCGCGCAAGGATGCTCGCGATCATGGCTATACCGTCGCGCAAGAGACGTTGGAAGCGGCCGATTATGTGTTGATTTTGACGACCTTAACGGAAGCGGCGGCGGATGCCGCCGAAATCCTCGAATTATATCGACTGCGATGGCAAATTGAAATCGCCTTCAAACGCTTAAAAAGTTTACTCCATATCGATGAGCTGAGGGCGTTCGATCCGGATTTGGCCCAAACCTATCTCTTGGCCAAACTGTTGGGCGCGGTCCTCGTGGATGCCATCCGGACCCAAGGGCCGGATTTTTCCCCCTATGGATTTCCCGTTCGAAGCGATATCCTCCGCCGTGTGGCGTATTTCCCAAATGATTTGGCAGGATCTCCGAGTAATCGTTCAGGGGTTTGTGGAGCTGACGGATTGGTGCCTGACCTCCCGCGCGTGGACCAAGGCACTCCATGAGCGGCCACGCAAGCGGAGACTCCAATTCAACTCGGGGGGCTTAATTTAGCGCATATGGGGTTTGCCCGGGTATACTCCCGGGGCCCGCCAGAACGCCTTGGAAAATCTTATCCTCGGGGCGGAACTGTTGGCCGAACTCCACAACGAGTGGGGCGGCTGGCGCATTGCGAGTGCC
>JAKAAL010000491.1 GCA_021802375.1 Bacillota bacterium
TCCGATCTGGAAGGCTTCTGCCAGCCGATGGGTGATATAGATTACACTACATCCTTGTGATTTTCTCTCGCGAATGAGGTCAAATAACCGTTCGACCTGCTCTTGGTACAAAGAAGATGTCGGCTCGTCCAAAACCCAAATTTTAGGGTCACACACTAAGGATTTTGCCACCTCAACAAGTTGCTGATCCGCTAGCGTTAGTTGTGAGACGATGGCATCGACTGAAGTCTTAGCTCCTAACTTCTTCATCCATTTTTCTGCCGTTAGTCGCATAGCATCAAGGGCTAAATGCCCATTTCTAAGAATTTCTTGACCAAGCCAAATGTTTTGCCACACCGACAACGTAGGAATTAACGACAGTTCTTGGAACACCGCGCTTACTCCCATTTTCCGGGCTGCATTGGGAGACGAAAATCGCATGGGCAGAGACTCCAGAAACATTTGCCCTTGATCTGGGCGAATCACCCCCGCCAGTACTTTTATGAACGTACTTTTCCCAGCGCCGTTTTCGCCTAGTAACAAATGGATCTCTCCGCTGTAACACGTAATCCCGCCATTTTTCAACGCCGCAACGGCTCCGTAGTTCTTAGCAATATCCTGTAAAACCAAAGTCGGCTGAACAGGCAGTTCTTGCTTCAAGAATAGTCCCTCCTCCAAAACGTGTCGCTAGAGATCCAATGCTTAAGAGAACGGAACGGTCTTGCCCGCTAATTCCTCTTTAACGATGCCTTGAATATTACTATAACTTCGGAGTTGGTCAAACCGATTAGCAGTCGGCTGATTCAAATACTGGGAGAGATTTTTATCAGTAACGGGTACCAGAGGAATAGTTACAAACTTAGGCACTTTCATACCTTGGAGTTCCATCATGCCTACTTCCAACGCGTAGCTAGCTAGAGCTGGAGGATTCCCAACAGTATAAGCATTATAACCATCAACCTTTCGATAGTGATTCCAAATTTTTAAGAATCCTACCGTCCCTCCGCCGATGATGGGCACTAACTTCCGGTGAGCGTTCAACATGGCCTTGGCGACACCCCAGGCTTCTCCGCCTTGAGTAATTACACCATTGAATTTTATACCCGTTGCAAGAAGGCTGGCCATTTTGGCCTCCGCTGTTGGGGGATTCCAATCGGCCCAAAAGGTTGATACAATATGAATATTAGGATACTTCTTTAAGACATCGTTTTCGCCGGCCCATATCGTCGCGTCGGCGGGTAGGCCCGGATCTCCCCTTACGGATACAATATTTCCCTTGCCATGTAACAACTGAACCAGGCCTTGCGCTGCCAGTTTCCCATATTCAACGTAATTGACGTTTACCTTGGTGACGTATGGACTCGTGACCAAATCGTTTACTGAGATAACTTTAATCCCGGCCTGTACGGCTTTTTGAATCACTGGATTCAAAGCCGTTGCGGAAGTCGCGTCTACAATCAACAGATTTGGCTTATTCTGTATGATGTCATTGATTTGAGAAATTTGCGTAGAGACGCTGTTGTTGGCGTTGTACGCGGTGTAGCTGGAAATCAAGCCTTTTTTAATAAATTCGTTGGCTACGGTCTGCATATCCTTCTGTTCTTGAACACGGAAATTACTGTCGATAAATGCGTTGGTAAACGCGACTTTAAAGGGACCCTTGTGGCTTGTGGTCGAAGATGCTGAGTTTGACGCGGGGCTCGTGGTCGCGCTGAGTCCGCATCCTGCGAGCAACATTACCGAGCCGATAGCAAAAGCAGCATTTCGATAGCGCAATCGGATCATCGTACTTGCCTCCTTACCAGAATGGATTGCACATTATTGCACAAACGCTATAACGTGCTCTCGGGGGCTAGTATATTGAATTAGATTTTTCGTGTCAATAGATCGAGTTCATGTTCAGGCCATAATTTTCTGATTTCGTAGGCATCTCGAAATGGCGAATGAGTTAAAAATTATTTCGGAATGCTATCCGACAATTATAGAAATTCAAATCCCTTGGTATTATACTTTAGCAACAGAATAGAATTTTATTCTGACGTGCACAAATTCTTAGGTGCGTATGGGGGAATTGACAATAATAACCACATCCAAGGAGGAAGAAAAGGATGATAGAAAAAACAATCCTAGTGTCTTGCGGAACCGGTATTGCTACATCCACGATGGCGGCCACGAAACTTAGGGAAATGTTAAAAAAGCGTGGTTTTCTAATTCACGCTGCCACGTGCAAATCAACCGAAGTCGCTGGCAAGATTCGAACTAATCGTCCAGACGCCATTGTGAGTACCACTAAGCTAACTCTTGAAGGCAATGTCAAAGTTTTTTCGGGCGTTCCCTTGTTGACAGGAGTTGGGGCGAACGATCTCGTCAACAGCATTGTCGAGTATTTAAGTGAAGAACATTAACGCCTTGAAAGATACTATTTGACGTGGTCGGAGAAACAGTAAGTCTGGAGTTTAGCAAAGGCCTGCGTGGTGGATGAAAAGGGCAGAAGTGAGTTAAGGGGAACATTGGGCAGATCCCAATACTCACGAGACCCCGTAGGGGTGAAATATGTCGTGCGCCTATTTTGCTCGATAAGCCAGTTCAAGCCTGCCCACTCAATTTTAGGGATCACTTATCACATGGGAAGTTTTCGCTCCATGAGGCACAGCCCTGTCAAATCATCGAGAGTTGGAGGAACTGAGGATGAAAGTTGCGTTCTTGCTCAACGAAGGATTTTCCATTGAACATCGCGAGATACCTTCTCCCAAGGAAGACGAAGTCATTATTCGATTAGGATTCTGCGGTATTTGTGGGACTGATCTTCATAAAATTGCGGATCCGCTTTTCCCTCGGCCTGTTGTTTTGGGACATGAAATTGCGGGTACCGTCGCAAAAGTCGGCGTAAATGTCAACAAATTTTCCGTGGGAGATCGTGTCTTCGTCGCTCACCATGTCCCATGTTTCACGTGTGCATCCTGTCAACGTGGTGATTTTTCTTTATGTCCACATTTTAAAGAAACCAACGTGTATCCCGGAGGATTTAGTGAATTTATTAAACTCAGCCAAGAACACGTTGCATATACATTGTATAAAGTACCAAAGATAATGACGTTGGAACAAGCAAGCTTTATTGAACCGTTGAGTTGTTGCATACATGGGCAAAGGAAACTAGGTGTAAGAGCCGGAGACCGTGTACTGATTATGGGGGCGGGTTCCATTGGCCTCTTACAGATGCAGCTAGCCCGCCTTAATCTCGCTAAGGAAGTTTATGTAAGCGATGTCTCCCCGAGTCGATTGAATCTTGCTCGAAAACTGGGAGCTGATGATACATTTAACATTCGAGAACATTCATTGGAAGAGTATCTTAGTTCGTATGGGAAAATGGACATGATAATTATCGCCGCTGGTGTAGTGTCCCTACTCAACGAGGCGCTACACCTGGTCAATCGGGGGGGCCGTATTCTAGTATTTGCCTCACTCCACGGAAACACTGAACTGGATGTTTCGCGATTTTTCGCAGACGAAATCAAAATAGGTGGTGCCTATTCTTCTACACCCTATGATTATCCTATTGCAATCCAGCTATTAGCTCAAAAAAAGGTTGTGGTGGATGATATGATTTCTAGTATAGTTCCGCTGGAAAACATCGAAGAAGGAATCAGATTGGCTCAAGATCCCAAAGAATTAAAGGTCCTTATAAAAGGATAAACATTTCGATAAAATGTGTCCCAAAAATATCGGCCTGCAATTTTGTTTGAGCGAAAATAAAGACAACAAAAAACCGGGCCGGGCGGAACTCGCTTGGACATTTTTTCCTGCACCATATTGTGGATAGGGGCGTGATTGATTGTGCGTATTGCTGACTTAGTGGATCGTAGGCGTATATTAATTCAACAGCTATATACTGGATGGGAAGACGCGATTAATAAGGCCGCGCGTTTAGTGTTTTTAGAAGGAATCGATACAAAACCAGGCTACGTTGATGGGTTGATTAAGAGAGAACAAACCTTTCCTACAGGATTACCCACCAAACCTTTTGGCGTTGCAATTCCACATGCTGATCCTGACTACATTATCCGGCCCGGTCTCGGAATTGTGACACTCTCCTCTCCTGTGCCCTTTCGAGAAATGGGAAATCCTGACTCAGAAGTATTAATATCACTAATATTTATTGTGGCATTGTCAAAGGATACAAGCTTTGAACAAGCAACGGTCCTTAGTAGTCTTATGGAACTGTTTCAAGATGAACAAGTCCTAACGGAACTATTCAATGCAGGAGACCCACAAACTATACTGAGCATTTTGAAAGGCTAACTACTCAGTGGGGGGCAAGGGCACCATATTTGGGCGAATAGGCGTAAGAATCATTGCATTGCGGAACTTTAGGCCTCAAGTTTAGCTGCTTACGCAGTAAGGCCGCCAGTGCCTCATGAAAGCTCGGGTGGCCGTGGTGACTGGATCGGTCACGGGAGAGGTCCTAACGCGATGTTACGACCCGGCGCCGGATCCACCCACGACTCAGACTTCCCCGGATGGTTAAGAATATACCGCGAAAATGTAACTATTCAGGTACCCCCTTGTCTCGCACCGTTTCCGCCCGCGATGTGCTCCGTGTAGGTGATACGTTCTGCTTAAATTTCCCGTCGAAGTGAC
>JAKAAL010000492.1 GCA_021802375.1 Bacillota bacterium
AAAAGAAATCATTCCCATGTTTGAGGCTTTAGCGGAGGTTCCGTACGTCTCCGTTAGCAAGGCCCAACAAACGCCCGCTCCGGCGCTCAATTACATTGGGGTGGTGTACAACGGGGTCGACACCGATGAGCTGGCGTACTCGTCGGATCCGGAAGGATATCTCCTGCATATTGGATTAATTCGTCAAAAGAAAGGATCCCACCACGCTGTGGCGGTGGCTCGTCGTTTGGGTGTGCCGTTGAAATTGGCAGGTCGTATCCCCGCAGACGATCAGGCGTTCTTTCGTAGAGAAATCGAGCCTTATATCGACGGTACGCTGATTCAGTATGTTGGCGAGGTGGGGGGAATCGAACGAGTCCAGCTCTTTCAAGGAGCCCTCGCGTTATTGGCCCCCATTGAATGGGACGAACCCTTTGGGTTAGTCATGACCGAGGCAATGGCGTGCGGAACCCCCGTAGTGGCCTTCAACCGGGGATCTGTGCCCGAGGTCGTTGTCGATGGCCGGGTCGGATATATCGTTACTAACGAAACCGAAATGGCGGACGCAATCCGCCGTATCGATCGGATTCCGCGAGAAACGTGTCGCAATTACGTGATGACGCGATTTAGCCTAGATGTGATGGCGGACGCATACGAAGAAGTCTATGCCAAAGTTCTCGAGTCGTCTGCCAACCATCGGAAGTAGGCCTCGACCATCCGAGTGACTACATGCAACGGAGCGACGTCGTGCCTTCGAGGTGATGTTGAGAATGGATTCGGACTGCGAGCGCCAACGAATACTAGTGACCGGTGGTACCGGCTTTATCGGAAGCCATGTGGTTGATTACCTCCTGGAGGCCGGACACAAGGTCACCGTCTTTGCGAAGTGCAGGACCCTGACGCCTATCGAAGAACATTGGCTGCAATCGCGGGTCAAACGGCGATCTGATTTTTCATTAATTGAAGCCGACATCCGCGATCCCCGTGCAGTCGACCTTGCCGTGCGACACCATGACGCGGTTTGGCACATTGCAGGTGCAGCAAACATCGTGGAATTCAGCACCCAGCCGAGCCGTGGCCTCGTAAATATTCTGGGAACCCAAAATGTTCTTGAGGCCATGAAAAACTCAGGGATCTCCCGATTGGTATTCACGTCATCCAGTGTCGTATATGGTGATTATCTCACCAGCACCGCGACGGAAAGGGCCTTCCCAAGACCTGTCTCGATTTACGGGGCGTCCAAGGTTGCGTGCGAGGCCTACATTAGCGCTTATTGCTATATGTACGGAATTCGAGCACTGATCTTTCGCTTAGGAAATGTCGTTGGTGCAAGAATGCGGCGAGGAATCTTGCATGTTTTCATTTCTCAGCTCCACGATCACCCTGACCACTTAAATGTTTTGGGAGATGGAACTGCCAGAAAAAGTTACATTCTTGTCAATGAAGCCATTCGAGGAATCGATACAGCCCTAAAAAATACGACCTTAACCCCGGCGGTGCCATATCGCGTTTTTAATGTCGCTAGTCCGTCAACCACCGATGTCAGCACTGTGGCGCGTATTGTCATCAGTAGAATGCACTTGTCAAACGACGTGGAGGTGCGGTTTTCCGGGGACCAGCGCAGTTGGCCGGGCGATCAATTGGCCATCCGACTAAGCATTGAATCGCTACAAAATCTCGGATGGCAGCCGAGTCAGTCATCGGACGATGCTATAGCTATTGCAACAGATCAGTTGCTAGACATCTACCGCGCCAGGCGAAATATTGATTTCTCTGCATGCAACAGCGAGGTGGTTAAAGATTGAGACCGCGAAACATCGACATTCCTACCATATGCTTTGTACTGCCGGATCTCAAAGCTGCCGGAAGTCAATGGCTGGTGATCCACTTGGCAACGTTGTTGAAGATATCGGGGACAGCCAGTCCGATCATTGTATCCTTGGAGCAAGGTGGAGCATTGGAAGCTATCGTGCGCGAACGAGCCATCCCGTGCTATCAGCTTGGGCCCGCAGAGAGCGCCAACGGTATCCGAACTGTTGAATGGGCACGCCCGCGATGGATCGGCCAATTGGTGGCCTTATACCGCTCCGAACACGTCGACATAGTACATACGACGTTACTGCCAGCTAGTATTCCTGGTCGAATTGCCGCATGGATGGCTCGAGTACCGGTCGTCATAGATTCTATGAATAATGTCTACCCTTGGAAGGACAGAGATACGACCGCACTCTGGATAGACCGGCTGTTGGCAAAACATACGACGAAAATCGTGGCATGTTCCGATACTGTAAGAATCGCCAGTGTCAGACAGTTGCGGTTACAATCCTCTCAGGCCGTAACAATTTACCCTGGGATAGATACAGTCAGCTTTTGTCCGGGTCCTAGCCATTGGTGTATACGCGCGCGATTCGGGCTCTCATCGACTGACCGTGTCATTGGATGCGTGGCACGACTCAAACCGGCAAAGCGAGTCCGCGATTTGATCGAAGCTATGCCCCGTATGCTGACCATCGAGCCCAAAGCAAAAGCGCTCATTATCGGTGACGGCGAATGTCGCGCGGAGCTCGAAATTCTAGTTCGAAGGCTAGGCTTGGGCCGAGCGGTAGTTTTCGCCGGCGAGCAAATCATCAACGTAGATGTCTACCGATCCATGGATGTGTTTGTTCAGTTAGCAGTTCGGGAAGGATTTGGACTAGCATGGGCGGAAGCTTGTGCTACGGGGATTCCAGTTATAGCGGCGGCTAATCCGACCATGTTAGAACTTCTTGATCCACAACGGGCGATGCTAATGGGAGTTGGCGATATAACCCGATTGATTACCTCTATCTCTGCAATTTTAAAACGCCAACGAAACGTGCGAACCATGACCCAACGGGCCCGAAACAGTGTCGTAAGTCAGTTTTCGTTTGGCCGAATGTTCTCCACGTACCACCAGTTCTATTCTGAACTTCTGGAAGTCTCGTATCGCAATGAATACTAGTCGTGGCCAAAAGGTAAAGGAAAGAACTCCTGGCATGTTGACGACAATTCTCAGGCAGCCGTTTAGATACTTGTGGGCAGCTTCAGAACTATCAGCAATGGGGGACTCTGCCTTTAGTGTGGCACTGTTGTATGTCCTAGCAGGGCTGCCGAGCGGAGGGATAGCGATTGGCGTCGTTGGTTTAGCTGGTTCTGTACCGGCTATGCTGTTCAGCTCGGTTGCTGGAATCCTAGCGGATCGCTGGTCAGCCAAAAACATTCTAATAACTAGCGACATAGTACGAATGCTTGTCTTGTTTCCATTGTTGTTACCAGCGTCAGATCATAGCCTAGTCACGATTGCAGGAGTCGTGTTCGTCGGTTCAGCAGTTTCACAGTTTTTTAATGTTGCTTCGAATACGGCGATTCCCCGTTGGGTACCCCTCGATGAATTGATGACGTCCAATGCGTCGCTAATGATCGCTCGGGATTCCGCGAGAGTTCTGGGCCCGTTGATTGGCGGATTGTTGGTAAAACAGGATGGATTTTCATGGGTGGTGTGCGCTGATATGGTCAGTTTCGCCGGGTCTGCTCTCTTCACCACGGGGATGCCCGCGCTTAGCCGAATCAGCAGTACGGACGTCCGCCCAACAGCAAGACCGCGACATTCGTCGGAATTCATGAAGTACATGCGTGCAACTTCTTGGTACCGTGCAATTCTGATGGTAGCTGCGATTGACGGGCTTTCAAGAGGTATCCAGAGTATCTTCATAGTCCTTTTTCTTCGAGATGTTCGGCATTATGGATTAGTTTTATACGGGTTAATGAATGCTGCACAAGCGTTAGGATCGTTCGGAGCGTCGGCATATTGGGGAAACCGCTCTAGTGTCTTGAGACGCTTGGTCATTTTTGGAGGCGTCCTTAGTGGTGCTGCGCTTATTCTTGCGCTGTGTTCCAAGTCAATCGTGGTGGACGTTACCAGTTGGACCGCATTTGGGTTTTGGGTTTCTACGTCGTATTTGGGTCAAAGGGTACTCCTGCAAGAGCACCTGCCACCAGCTATGCGCGGACGACTAATCGGCTTCTCTCGTAGCATCAATGGTGTACTTTTAGTAGTCGGTAGGGTAACAGGGATGATCGCATCTTTGGATGTCAGCGCTACCGCAGCACTCTGGTGTTGTGCCATATTGTGGACAACCAGCAGCATGGCTGCCACCAACATCAGCGACCCGCCCACGACTCGTCACATCTCTCTCCACGACGGCACATAAGGTGGCCGCCCGCATCACGCATCGCAAATCCGCAGAGGCCCCTCGACGTTTGGGGCGTCCAGCTCATCATGGCGGCCCGGCCCTCCTCGTCCGTCGTAGCGATCCCCCGTAAAGCTTTGGGTGAACCAAATCGATCTCCCGACCCTCGTAGACGAGTATGCAAGGGATCGTTCCTGTTGTTCAGTGACAAAACATTCCATTTCTTGAACAATAATTAGCTTTACGAGACAAAAAATACCTTTACTTGCGTACGGCTGCTCGGGTATTCTAAGCCGTTTGCTCGGATGGATTGTACGCCCTATCGGACTTTCCGAGGGTTTCCGTAAAGAGAATTATTGTCACTCATCACGGCTTGCGTAGGACTGCATCCCCCCCACAGTGAAGAGGATTGGTCTTCACGTCC
>JAKAAL010000493.1 GCA_021802375.1 Bacillota bacterium
CCGGGACCTTCCGCCTCCCGCAAAACGCATTCCGGTATGTCGCCAATGTGCGTATGCGGAATTTTGCTGGGCGTGAGGAGGAAGATCTGTGGTCGAAAAGACACTCTACATATTCTCAAACGGTGAGCTCAAGCGCAAGGACAATACGTTGTTCTTTGAGACTTCCGATGCACGGAAGTTTATTCCCATCACAGCGGTTCGCGACATTCTCATGTTTGGAGAGGTAACGTTCAATACTCGGGCACTCAATTTTCTTTCCGAACAAGAGATAGTGGTCCATTTCTTCAATCACTATGGATACTATTCGGGAACCATTATTACGGTTACAACGGCCGGATACCTGCACCAGTGAGTCCACAGGTGCCAGTTCGCGATATATTACGTCGACATCGATGTCAACTCCCGCTTCGATCACTTGGGTGCAAACAATAATGTTAGGCCGTCTCTCCTCGGAGGCTTTCTTTAAGTCGGAAACGCGATCACGACGATCACCCGGGACCACATTACTGGACAGGTACCTTATAGCACCCTGCCGGCCCAACTTCAACGTCCCCTCGTGAAGTCCTGTCAGCCTTTGATAGACGTCAAGAGACGCTCTAATTGTGTTGAATACCAGCATGTACGACTGGGAAGGATCATAATTTCCGAGAAAGTTATCGATGAAATCTTCCATGGTTATGCCATTCATATCAATACGCATGTCGACGCGGTCTAAACTAGAAAATAGGGTCGCCACGTCATTCCGTTCTCCAGCCAGTTCAACCGCCTCTATAGGAATCTGTGGCTGAGTCGCCGTCATGAGGATAATCTTTACTCCACACTGCTCTGACAGATTGGCAAGAATGTTTCCCACGAGCGGCCACCACTCAGCGGGGAGACTCTGCACCTCATCTAGGATGATAATGGCGTTTTCCACCCGGTGAAAGCGCTTCAACGCTGCATTCCGGTATCCAATTATCGTATCGAACAGTTGGATAAACGTGGTAACAACGAACTCGCTATCCCATCCTTCTAGTAGCAACAGAGCCTCATCTATGGGGAGTTCTCGCCCGTCATCTGTTGCCTGGACGGGGGAAAGATGATGGTGAGACGCTAAATAGCGATGCTGGTTCGTGTAAAAGCCGGGCACATTCTTATAGATCTGGTTTAATATATCAAAAGTTTGGTCAACAATGCTCGTAAACGGAAGTGCATAAATAACCCGGGGAATCCGCTGACCCTTGTCTTTTGCCGATTCACGGAACATTTCGGCAACACAAAGCGCCGTCAACGTCTTCCCGCTTCCGGTGGGGGCCGTAAGCGTAAAGACATTGGCCTCCCCATACCGTCGTATCCGATCGATCGCACGCTGATTGAGATCCCGTCGGACTTGGTCCATATACTCGTTCGATTTTGTATGAGCGGCCTGCTTGCCTGTAATCGTTGCTGCGTAGGCCGCTACTATATTACCGGGGATTTCCGGTCGCTCGAATGATTGTAAACCAGCTGCCTTGCGCTTGTCGGAATCAATCAACGCCGAGAATATCGTCAACAGACGAACGTAGGCTATTGGATTTGGCCGTCCTCGGCGATGTGCGCGACCCTCAAAGTACAGACGATCGAATGTCGCCCTCCATCCCCCGCACAAGAACTCCTCCACATTGGGGTTCCAGCCCTTGGGCAGTGGGCACGATAGCAACGTTATGGCTGTTGCCATTTCACTGATAATTTCGCCTCTATGCTCACTCAAATCCGTGATTTGATGATGGACTTGATCCATCCGACCAACCCACTCGTCGCCGCTGGGCCCGCCGTGTGACAGAGGGCTGGGGGGGACATCGCTCCGGAGATCGCCCAAGTTCCCGTGGTGGTGCTTAATCGCAAGATAGACGAGAAGCGGGTCCGATGGATTCATGTCGGGTAGGCGATAGGCCTCGAACGCCCCATAAAGAGCCGAAATATAGGCATGTTGTTGATATTGGTGGGGGTCCACTTCCAGCGTTCTCAAGTAGTGCTGAAAATACGTCGTCATCTTGCCAAAGTCGTGGCATAATCCCGCCACCATCGCGGCCCATTTCACGGTGTCATAGACGGAGGCTGCCTCGAAAGCGGCACTTGCCACATCAGACAGGTGGACCGCCAATCGGGTATGAGCAATGATGTTATTCTGCTCGTCCCGGCGTGCGTGAGACCAAAGTTCAGGCATTCAAAAACCCCCTATCCTCCGAGAACATAATAGCTTCACGTACCGGACCTCCAGCCGACGCACCATAGGTCACTTCTAGTGCCTGTCGCCTTAACCGGACCAAGATAGGTAGGCCTTGCCTCTCATAGATAAACTCCCGGTTCCACCCTTTGGTGCGGTGCTCCCTAAAACTATACGGCATCAAATCCTTAACCACTTCGGTGGAATAACCGTCACCAGCGGTTTCGATTTTTTCGATGTCGCTAATTAGGCAAGGCGTGACTAACGACACGGGAACTCCCGCAGCGAGGGCCTGAACGGACGAATGTGGAATAACATCGACAAGTCTCACCTTTGCCACCATGGGTCCCGTTCCCAGTGATATTGGGAATGCTGGCGCAGACCGTCGAAGTCGATCCGCGAGGGCGTCAGTTAACTGGCCATCCTCGTGCGCAAAGAACACGCGATAGGTCACCCAGTCGTTATTGTCCGTGGACACCACTATCTCCGTAGGAACCTGGGTATGCCCCCCGGAACCAGACAGTTGCGACGGTGCCTTTACTAAGAGGTTGTTCACCGTTTGCATAATCGTTCGCACCTTCGTCTTCAGACTCACCGTGACCCACGAATGATCAGGGCCCAATAAGTCATAGTACGAATCTCGTTCCAATCCCAGGATCGCCGCCGTAATCCCGATTAACGTGGTACGCGGTGGTATTAAGTAGGTTAAGGACGAAGAGTTCGTATCAATGCGGCGAAAGTGCGCCATACGACCGCGCAACTCGAACACTACCGTGTTAGCTCCCATGGACAACTAGTCCCTTCCGACCAGCGTCACCGCGCCGGGAATAATCGCTTCTATGGCATCTCGGACCGACTCCCCCGGATTGCGACCCTCCCACGTCGCCGACAACTTCGGGTCCATCCAGAAATAGACTGTCGTGATTCTTTGATGTTCCGCGCGAATCGTTTCTAGCAGGGCATTCAAGTCAATGTGCACATCCGAGGTAGACCGCAGGTTATCCTCCGCCGCGAGTTTGAGTCCTTCGCGCCAATCCCCTAACATGGTCTGCTCATCATGATATTCAATACGCATGTATAATCGGGGGTACTGCCCTATCTTACTTCTCGTGGTTTGAAGAGGAATCGCCCGAACCACGGCCGTATCTAATAGCCCGAGATCCGCTTCCGTTAACTGGCTAATCCGAGCCCGGTTACCACTGACCACCCCGGCAAAGGCGACCAGAGAATAGTAAACCCGATAGTCCTTCCCAATGGTGCCTTGCGTCTTGTTTTCCGTAGAACCAAAACGCGAGGTAATCGTACTAGAACTTACTAAGTCCACATGGTTCAACGAGTATCCCCATGAAAATTGAACGGGTCCGGTTACCTGGATGGAAGAACCGGGGGAACCAGTAGCCCCTTGCCCCCTAATGGGCATCGTGGCTCCAAATAATCGGACGTCGATTAACCGCTCGAGGATGGTAGGCAAATCGTCCGTAGTTGCTTTATGGCCTAGTAGGTTTTGCAACCGTTGATCGGCCGTGACCGTCTTCCCTTGGTCAGGCCTAGCCACATAAAGCTCATGCCCCAAGTCTTGAAGATAGTCGCGCACGTAGCGCTTCAGTCGAACATCACTAACCAGATTCCGATGACCCTGATAGTCCATGCGAGGACGGTTCTCGTCATCTGGATCCCCATTCGGGTTCGATAGCTGGGCATCGTATAAGAACAAAATTTCACTGTTATTCATCGTTCAATCCCTCCTGATAGTGTGTCGGTCTCGCCATCGTTACCCACCGATGCCGTGTTCCCATCGCTCTTCTTCGCTTGCTTTCCTGAAGACAGAGTTGCTTTCCGCTTGACCGCAAATCCGGACATAATGTAGAACACCGCCTCCTCATCAGACACCGGGTATTCGCGATTCCAACGCGTCGATGCTGCCGTAGTGTCTAGCGCTTCAGCAAAAGCCACATGCATCCGGAAGAGCGTGTCGGCCTCATCATCCATTAGCCGATAATGACGGCACGCCTGCTCGACCTTTGCAACCAATCGCACAATGGCACTAGCATTCATGCCTCCATAAGAAATTGCTTCGAGAATCGGTAGCGACTTTAAGTCATTCTTCCACTGCGCTGTCGCTACCTGAGCCATGGTAACGCCCAGCCAGTACAACGCTTCATGGCTCGGTCGATATCCGACCTTATCCAGAAATGCTTGGGCATCGACCGCATTGCCTGTGTTCACTCCCATCGCCTCCACCTCTCTTTGTCTTAACGGTGAATCCCCCAACTGTTTTAGCTCCTGCAAACCCATGAAAACGACATTTGCCATAAGGATGTCGTCTACCAACTGGTTCAACTCTTGTCCTTCCGATGGTGCGTTTACCGTCGTCCCAACGTAGTGTCCATAGCGGCGTATTTGGATGAGTTGACAGAATGA
>JAKAAL010000494.1 GCA_021802375.1 Bacillota bacterium
GCGCCGCGGTGGCCAATTGTTCCCCGGCTCCATTCCAGACCGAGGCCTTAAGGCTAGAGGTGCCGAAATCCAGTCCAGCCACCAGCGCATCGCCCATATCGGCCACCCCCTCGCCTTTCTCTGGTCCCAGTGAATCCCCATCCCACGGTTCGGTTCTTAAGGTTGACTCGACAGTGCGTGAATGACGACCGCACTATGTCCGTCCACCAAATCGAGGCTCAAACGATGCATTATGAACGGACGCGGCAGCGACCAGACCCACACGCGTACAATGCGTACATCCCAGTCTGGATCGGCGACCCAGTCAAAGGCCTCCCGGGTGTTTAACGCTAACGGCTGAATCCGCGATCCTTGAAACAAGCGGTTTTGACGGCAAATCTCCAGCCCGTGGCGCAAGGGTTGTTGGAGACACGAGTCGGCCTCCCCCCAAAGCGTGAGGCGAAGCGCTTCTTCGCCAAATTGGTTGACCACCGGATAGCCTTCGCTCACATCGCCCAACCCTAACACGACGAGCTTGGTCACCGTCCGCTGGTCCTCTACGACCAGCCGGGGGCTCAACGGAGAGAGCAGCGGGGGCAAGCCGAGGCGCGACTGCGCCAGAATCAACCCGGATTCATCAAAGCCGCAAGGCAATTGTGTCCATTCCGAGTAACCCGGAGCGTAAGCCGCCCACGCCTGGCGATTGGCCTCCATAGTCTCCGCGTCTAACCCAATGGCGATGGGAGTGAGTCCACTGAGCCAGTCTTGCTCGTCAGCAATCCGATCAAAGTATGAAACCACCTGGTGGGTTTTACCCTGATCGATCATTTTTAAGAGGATTCGCATCGCATCCCATTCGGGTTTGTGCTGGCGATCTTCAGTCACCAAACCTTCCGTCAGCACGCCATTCTCACATCCAGGATATCCGCGCTGATATTGACGCATGTCGGCCCACTGCCAAAAAGCAAAGCCCGCCAATTGCGAGGAGGCCTCATCGCTCGCTGCCGCCCAGGCGGCAAATTGCTGCCCCAAGCGCTCCCACAACCATGGATCGTGTTGAACCCAAAATCCTCCCCATTCACCGAAGATCAACGGCTTGTCGTCTAGATAGCGAGGGGCTTCGCGATATAAATTAGCAGCTTCCCCATAGGGATGATAGTCGTAGAAGTCTGGGTCCCAGCCGACATAGGCTTCCTTCGTTGACAGCTTTTTGCCTAACCGCGAAGAATACAAATCCGAAAAGCCAACGGGACGCGAATCGAGGCTGCGACAGACGCTGGACGCGGTGTGCAAATAGGATGGATCGGCCCACGACTCATTGCCCAAGATCCATGCCATGAGGCTGGGATGGGTCCTATCGCGAACCACCATCCGAGTCAGAACTTCTAACGCCAGCGTTTTGGCTTGCCGCTGGGCGTCGTCGTCCAGACGAACATTCCAAAATCCTGGTTCTTCGGTGACCAACAACCCTACCTCATCCGCAATGTCCAATACTTGCGGATGATGCGGGTAGTGGACCAAGCGCACAAAGTTAAAACCCAGATCCTTAATTTCCGTCAGATCGTGCCGAACTTGGTCCTCACTCAGGGTATATCCTTGATCTGCCCACAGATCATGCCGACACACGCCTTTGAGGAAAATTCGATGGCCGTTGAGCACAAAACGGCGACCCGCAACCGAGAGAGTCCTGAGACCCACGCTGTGCGTCAGCGTATCGTTCTCGGCTTCCCCCTCAAGCGACCAAACCAGTCGGTACAAATACGGATCGTCGGGCGACCAGAGGTGGGCCTGAGGCACCGCCAAAGCGAAGGTGCAATGCCCGGGCAACCCTTCTCCGGTGAGTTCGGTCTTGGCCGAGGCGACAGCCTGACCTTGGTGGTCCAGCAACACCGCAGTGATGACTGGCGACGCGCTCGGGGTATTTTGCACCACATTGACTCGGGCCTGAACGATGGCCTGGTTTCCCTGGACTTCTACGGAGACTTGGGGACATTCGAGAAAATTGGCGGAACGCCCCTCCAAATAAACGGGGCGAATGATCCCGCCATAGGTTTCCCATCCCCTTGAGTTTCCGAAATGCGCCTCCAGGTCCACCAGCTTGACCTGGAGCGTAACCGGGGTTTCTCCAATCCACGCGCTGACATCAAACTCATGATGGGTAAACGCAATCAAACGCCCAAGTCGATGATTATCAACGAAGACCTCTCCGTCATGGGCCACCCCTTCGAAAATGAGAAAGATTCGACTTCCATGGAAATCGGTGAGGGTAACCGTTCGCGAGAGCATCACCGTTCCCCGCGGAGGATATGACGAAGGCACCATCACCGTCCCGATGGCATAACCTTCGATCGATGCCTCCCAGATTCCGCCGAGATCCAAACGTTCACGCGAGCGTACAGGATTCGAATGCATGGCTGCTTCTCCTTTCGATCCAGAGGCCTTAATGCCTAACCTTGCCGGGCCCAATCGCGGCTACCCTTTCCCCGCGAATTGGGGAAGGAAGTCCGCGTGCGCGTCAAACAGTTCCCGAGTCAAACGAGCAATTTCATCTAAGCTGAGGACTGCAGCGGTCAACGGGTCCAATGCCATCGCTTGGACGATCAAATCGCGGTCGCGACGGCGATGACCTAAGATGGTGAGCTCTTGCATGGCAATGCTCTGACGATTCAAGGCCGCCAATGGGGCTGGCAGATCCCCCACATAACAGGGGTGGATGCCTGCACGATCGACCAGACACGGCACTTCGACACAGGCTTGACTAGGCAAATTAGGAATCAGGCCCGTATTGGCTACATTCCCATTGATGCGAATCGTGTGACCGGTCTCTATGGCATCAATGATTCGGGCACCATACTCTTCAGAGCGCTCTACTTCCAACGGCTCGACGCCTGCGATCTGATTTTGCACCGTCCTTTCGTATTCGATCTCGCGCTCCCGCGCTCGAATGACACATCCTCCGGTCATTCCATACCCAAACCAAGCCGAATGCGGGTGGGGCGTGGTAAAACTTGCCACCAACGCGTCCAGCAACTGCGGACTCTTGCGAAAGTACGGGTAATATTCCGATGCGTGACCGCTCGATTCCGTCACGAAGTAGCCGAACCTCCGCATCAATTCAAACCGCACTGGTTCTAATCCCAACATTTCGGGATTATTTAACTGTTCCTTTAATCGTGGATACAAGTCGCGACCTTGATGTTCCAAACGAATAAACCAGGCTTGATGATTAATTCCCGCGGCAACATAGGTCAGTTCCTCATCGGGAACTCGGCAATACTCGGCTAACAGGTGCGCGGTTCCTTGCACACTGTGACAGAGTCCCACGGACTGAATGGGTCCCGAGGCAATCTGCCCCGTTAAAATCGCCATGGGATTGGAGTACTGCAGCAACACAGCCTGGGGGCATAGCTCCACCATGTCTTCGACCACCCCGTCTAACACCGCCAGATGACGAAGCCCACGAAAGATTCCCCCCGGCCCCAAGGTATCGCCAACACACTGACTGACTCCGTAGGCCATGGGAATTTGGATATCGCGCTCCCAAGCAGCAATTCCGCCAACTTGGATGGTAAAAATGACATAGTCGGCACCAGCCAAGGCCGTGCGCCGATCTTCAGTCGCCTCCACGCGTACGCGACTCGCTTGAAATGCCACCAGTGTTTCGACCAATTGCCTGACTTTGGCCAGCCGTTCGCGATGAATATCCATCAAGACAATTTCACTGTCGTCAAGTTCGGGAAAGGTCAAAATATCTTTGACTAAGTTTCTGGTAAAAACGACACTGCCTGCTCCAATAAAGACAATTCTGGCCACTTTCCTATCTCCTTCTGCCCGCCCCTAAAGATCTCGGTTGACCATCCAGCGAATGTTGGCACCGACGCCCGGAAATTAAGGACTCGCGTCCACGACCACCCCGTTGCCCACCACAAACTGGTTGGAATAGGGGTAGAAGTGCTTTTCACGCTGCATGCGCGGTGTGTTTTGATAACGGTGCAGTTGTTGGTCCGGCTGCCAAAAGTCGACGAGCCGTTGCGATAAGTCGTGGACCAGCGAGCGCCACTTTACCTGGTAGGCCAAATTTTCCTGCTCTTCGGGGTCATTCTCCATATCATAAAGCTCCAACGCATGGTCTAAATACAGCGCACACTTAAAGCGCTCGGTGCGAATCATGACACCCGAATCATGGGGCGACTTCAGGACGGTACTCTCAACAAACACGTGCTTCCGCGACAAGGCTCGCCCCTGCAGCACCGGCACTAGACTCATCCCATCTTGTTCTGACAACCCAGGGAGTCCTGCCAGTTCGAGCAACGTGGGAAAGAGGTCGACCAGGCTGACTACCTCCGATCGCCGCCCTGGCTGAAAGTCGGCGAGCACTCCATCGGGAATCCGCATAATGAAGGGCACTCGAGTAGATTGATCAAAAAATACCGTTTTTTGCCAAAGCCCGTGATGCCCGCCCATCTCGCCATGGTCCGAGGTGTAGACAATAATGGTGTCCTCGTCCATCCCAAGATAGTGAAGGACATCGAGGACACGGCCAACGGCATCATCCATCCAGGACACGCATCCATAATACGCAGCCAAAGCTCGACGATGGGAATCGGGATCGGTGGTGCCGTAAT
>JAKAAL010000495.1 GCA_021802375.1 Bacillota bacterium
CACCTTATGGCAATAATGGTAGTCCCTAGGATGTGAGTCATCTTATTAAGTATGATATTTTAACAAAAATGTTCTGATGGTTAGCGCAACATACATGAGAACGTAACTCACAACCTCGTCATTACCAATATTGGGCATGTATGGTATATCAATCAATTGATCCTACCACTATTTTTAGAAATTGTTAAGGAGGTGCGTATTGTTTGGCATTTGATGGGGAATTCATTAATAGGACGTTTGATTTCGATAAACCCTTTCCCGTTCCAAATTCTGTTTCTCATCGTGTATTAGACGGACGGCACCTTTTCATCGCGACGGAAATTCCTGCTTGGATAGCACCGAAGAATGATTGCGAAGCAGAAATCATCGAGCGCTTACTAAACGGTGCCACGATCGGGGAAGCGCGAGACGTTTTACTTAGTTACGGAATTGCTGAGGACGATGCCACGCATAAGTTGGGTTCCCTACTGGAAATCTTAATTGCCAGTAATTTTATGTCTGGCACTTTCTCAGATGATCAAAGGGACTATGGACGCTTGCAAATCCATATCACTAATCGTTGTAATCTTCGTTGCCCGCACTGCTACGTATCAAGCGGGAACCCGTTTCCAGAGGAACTTGATCTTAAAGTTTGGGTGGAAGTACTGGATGAAATGAGTCGGCATTTTTCTCACGTAAACGTCAGCATAAGCGGGGGAGAACCGCTCTCTGTTCCATGGTTACGGGATCTCCTATATGTTGCAAAAATAGTGCACAAGTTCGATACTGCTATATTAACTAACGGGCTTTTGTGGACTGAGTCACGAACTGCTGAGCTGGCACCTCTAGTTGATTATGTAGCCGTTAGCTTAGATGGTGCAACTGCGGCAATTCATGATAGAATTCGCGGAACTGGGAGTTTTGAAAAAACCTTAAGGGCGCTCCATCGAATGAACGAAGCTAACCTTCATATGGTTCTCAATGTTACGTTGATGGAATCCAACAAAGCTGACCTTCTTAACAATTTGTATCCCCTTGTTTCTTCACTACCATTTCTCGTCGATGTCGACGTGGCAAACTATATTGCAGAGGGGCGTGGAGCAGATACTCCGGAAGAAGTTATACAGCGCGTGGAATTTCAACGAACCTTAGCTCAACTTGTGGCTCCGTTTACCCAACGATCATGGAATCCTTTACCCTACTCAGTACGATATAACTGCGGTTACGGTAACAGCCTGGCCATTTACGCGAATGGAGATGTGTCACCATGTTTAACTCCTCGGTTTATTCGCGGCAACATCCTTCAGGATGGGGTAGCGGCAATTTTCCGCACCATTTGGCAGCAAGCAAACGACGCGTCTGTGAATAAGTTGCCCCTATGTAGAACGTGTGATGTGCGCTATCTCTGCGGAGGTCAGTGCCACTTACCACAACTAATCACTATGAGCGAAATTTCGCAGAATGATTGTTCACAGTCGTATAGAGATAGGTTTTACAGGTCTCTAATTGAACGCCATGACATTATCGCCAATACGGCACAAGCCTAAGGCATAACACAGGCACAAAAATCATTCTATTTCAAGGGAGGGAACCTAAGCGATCAGTTCATACCCTCAGCCACCCGATTGGTAGATTGAAGGGAGGCTTTCCTTATGGAAAACAAAGAACAGGGAATCACTGTTAAGGTACGCCCATTGGTCACCTCAGAAGATCGTGAAGAACAATATTATATCAACACCCGCGGTGCTACACTGAATTATGTGTTATGGGCCCGCGCTAGAGAGGTCTATTGTGCAGATAAGAACTCTCCTGGCACGCTCTAGGTCGTAAATTACTGGGTGGTTGAGGGTATGAACTGGTCGCTTAGGGAAAAGATGGCTGCAAATATTAAACCAGAAAATTATGCATTATGGCATGGTTCCAGCATGATGTCTAGCGTTATAAAGGATGCAGATGCGGCAAAGTGGATCGTAGAAGGCAAGGGAGTTCGAGTGCGTGATGCCTCCGGACATTGGTTCCTTGATGCACGTTCGTCACTATGGAACGTAACTTTAGGATACGATAACCAGGAGATTATCAGGGCTATCAAAAACCAGTTGGATACTTTGCCATTTACTCAAATTATTCGATACGAACGTCCGCATGAATTGGCAGTAAGGTTTGCTAACAACCTCCAACGTGCGCTAGAGCAACTTGGAAAGTACTACGTTCGTTTTGGTAACACTGGCTCCCAAATGACTGAATCAGCGTTTATGTTGTCGCGATATATTCGACTTGCGGCGGAACAAAATGCGAAGAAAACCATAATTCTTTCGCTTTGGGATGGTTATCATGGAACTGGCGGGGGGGCTACAGCCCTAACTGGTGAACGGATTCTTCATGATTTGTTTCAACCTTTGATGCCAGATATGGACCATGTAGAGGCTCCGTATTGCTACCGTTGTTCATGGCAAAAGACATTTCCTTCATGTCAATTGGCCTGTTTGAATGCAATAGAGGATAAAATCTTAGCAATCGGTTCTGAACGTATTTCAGCAATTTTTGTGGAGCCAATCTTAGGAACGGGGGGAATCGTCCCACCTCACGGATATCTCAAGGGCATAGAGCAATTGTGTCGCAAATATGACTTACATTTCATAGTGGATGAGGTCACTACAGGATTCGGCCGCGTCGGCCACTTAACGCGGAGTGAACAAATTGATGTACGCCCTGACATGATCGTGCTGGGAAAGGGAATAACGTCCGGATATGTTCCCGCCGCCGCACTGGCCGTATCAGATCGACTCTATGATCAAGTTTTCGATTTGCCTTCTCAATGGTTCTTCGCGCAAGGGTCCACTACCGACGGACACCCCTTAGCTATGGCTGCAGGACAAGCTGTACTGGATATTCTACAAGGAGATGGATTTTTTGATAGCATTCAAACCACGGGACACTATTTGGGGAATCTACTCACTACACTCAAGAAACAGCATTCCATTATCGGCGATGTTCGAGGCGTAGGAATGATGTGGGCAATCGAGCTAGTCGATCACTTTGGGCAACCTTGGTCAAAAATGCACTCTATCCGTCTAGCCTGTGAAAACCGCGGTGTGCTAATCAACACAACGCTTAACTGTATTATGATACTTCCGCCGATTACTCTAACCAAGGCCGATTGTGACGAGCTTGTCTCCGCTATCGATCAGGCATTGGATGAAGAATGACCCCAGTACAGATGAGAAAGTATGCAAACTTCTTCAGGCGTTATGGAACGTTTAGCATTTTTGTTGTGACACGCATTCTTATAACCCTAGGATGGGCTGTGTATAATACCAGTCTAGTGTGGTATGGAGCACACAATTATTCCGGAGCTGCAGTCTTAGGGACCTTGCTGCTTCTTTATAACATCCCTGCAGTAATTGCTACTCTTCTTGGGGGACTATTAGCAGATTCTGGCCAGTCTCGTTTTGTCATCATTGGGGCACAAACTGTCGGTGTGTTCTGTATGTTGGGCGCGGGGTTCACATTCTATCACTCTGATTCAGCCACGAGCATACTATTCGTGGGCCTGATCCAAATTCTTTTGGGGACGGTTCTGTCTCTCACAGAGCCCAGTTTAGCTATTGCCGTTCAAGAACTACTTCCTTCTTCGCGGCTTGCGTTAGGTAATTCGGTTTTGCTGACAAGTATCATGTTAGCAACTTTCGGCGCGCCCATCCTAGCCGGCATTCTTATTCAATTCCGCGGACCTTCGCTGCCCGCTTTTCTTTCCGGGGGACTTATGATGATAGGGACTGGCCTCTTTGTACTGTTGCCAACCACTACTTTTTCACGGCGGGTCACCCAAAGTAGCATGCTGAGCAGTTTAACAAAAGGGTTCGAGCAACTACGTTCAGAACACCAGTTGTGGGCCGGATTCATTCTAGGAGGGATAGCCAATCTTTTGCTACTCGCTCCGCAAAGTGTTCTCGTTCCAAAAACCATCGTGCAGGTGCATTTGTCACCCATCGTCCTTGGCACCTATCAAACTGCCACCGCAATAGGGCTCACTGGGGGATCGGTCCTAACGGGGGTACTATCACGTATCTCACCCATTAAACTGACGTTTGGAGGCATCTTCCTAGCAGCGCTCGGATCCTTAGGATGGATCCTATCGCATTCCGTGGGAAACATTGTTATCTTAGCAATAGTCATATCCATAGGGTTCGGTGTTTTTGAAGTCGCCTGGACGACTTTCATGCAAAACCATACCGAGAAATCGACACGTGGGCGAATATTTGCGATAGACTCTTGGTTGTCTAGAATTCTGCGGTCTGGTGGATATGTCGTGGCGATGGCAGCAGGATCATGGTTTGGGGGGAAGACTTCTGTAACCCTGACTCTGTTAGCAAGCGTGTTTGGTATCCTGACCATAGGTCTGTGGGTGGCAAAAGGCACATGGAAATCTCCTCGAAACCCGATAAGCGGGTGATAAGAGACTGCTTGAGCCTGGTCCTGGAAAACTCGCTACGTCTCCGGGGGTGCATCAGCCAAAACGAGTGGGAGTCTACTTTAGTTTTGTCGGGCAATGCGTTGTCGGTGATTTGCGACATAAAAATTCTTGGCGGAGTGCCCAAAAGTTTAGCCATGGTTGAGTGCG
>JAKAAL010000496.1 GCA_021802375.1 Bacillota bacterium
AGTGTTCAGGTTCAACGGATTTTGCAAAAGATAATCCTTTTCGAAGCCTACTGACAAAATGGTGCCCACCGAGAGAATGACCAAAATCACGACGGTCGGCTTGATGGCTTGCCAATCAATATGGCGCATGCGCTGCCAGCGGCTGGCACCGTCGATGCGCGCCGCATCGTACAGTTCCACATTTACGTGTGCCAAGGCAGCAAGGTAAATGATGGCACTGTATCCCGTGGTTTGCCAGATTCCCGACCACACGTAGAGAGACGGAAAGGCCCCTGCCGAGGACAGAGGGTCAGGTGGCTGATGGATGCCGAGTAGCTGAGTGATGAGAAAATACGGTCCACTGGAAGGGGAAAGCACAATTTGCATCATCGCCACAATTACGACCACGGAGATGAAGTAGGGAATAAACGAGACGGTTTGCACCCATTTCCGAAACGCTCCATGACGGAGCTCGTTAACCGCTAAGGCAAATCCGATGGTGATGGGAGTTCCCACGAGAATCGTATAGAGACTAATGCGAAGGGTGTTATCAATAACTTCCCAAAAGTATGGCGAATGATAGAAGAAGGAAAACTCCTGCCATCCAATCCACGGACTCCCCCAAATACCTTGCAGAGGATTGTAATTGCGAAAGGCAATCTGCGCCCCGGCCATGGGGTAATAGTTAAACACCAGAAGAAAAAGCGTGGGCAAGGCAATCACCAGGTACAATTGCCAATGGCGGCGGATCCTAGCCGTCATCGTGGGCGGTTTACGCCGGTGCGGCCGCGGCGGGGTGGTTTCGGCGGAAGCCGGCATATTGAGATCTTTGATAACCATGTTCTATCACCTCGAGTGGTAACCTGCAAAGCAGGAGCGGAGGGAGCGATCCCCCGCTCCTACAGCGGCTTAGGGCTCCTTCACCCGCCATTGCGTGTCTGCTTTGGATACGGGCAGAGACAGCAAGGCTTTCACGTCGGCGGGCGACGGGGCGAAGTCTTTTTGCTGAGTGTTAAAGGGATGGCGCATGTATTTCTGCGCGGTGCCGGCGTATTGTGAGAGACCCAGGTGTTGGAGGCCCTGCACATACGTAGCCCAGTCTTTGGTTAACGACTTTGTGCCCACGATGAAGTCGTCCGTCCACTGCTGAACGTAATCGGTGATGTTCGTGGTGTTTAGGGAAAACTGCTGGACTTGGCTTGGCGGAAGCCAGAGCGCCCCCGGAAAAACGTAGTGGGGTTGGTGGCCTGCCATCACGGATTCCGTGAAGTATTGCAGGATTTCTTGGTAGCCGTTAAAGCCAAACGGAGAGCTGGCGACCTGTCCGTTCCTCCACCGATAGCCCTGGTCATTCGGCCCGAACTGGCCCCAGGCGACATTTTGCAATTTGGTGCTGGAGTAGAACCGAAGCCATCCTTTGTTCGAATTGAACAATGCCTGCTGCCCCAAGAGGTCGGTTTGCCCCTTCTTGGCGTACGTCCAATACTGGCCCTTCGGGCCGAAGTCTTCCATTTCGGCCCCAACCGGGGTATCTAGAAAGTTCAGCAAGCGCATGGTCGCAATGATTTGTGCAGGCTTGGCCTTGTTAGTGACGGCGAAGGTGGCTCCGCTGGGCTGATTCCCATAAAAGGAACTCCATTGCACGCCACTTGGGCCTCGAAGGGGAGGTACGACCTGCTCCCAGTATTTCCAATCCTGCGGAGTCAGTCCGAGGGCGCCGTTCGGCACCATGCCCACTTTGTTTTGGAGCACCAACTTCTCAACGGCTGTCCATGGTTGGCTTACGAAGCCTGGAGGAATCAGGCCCTTAGCGTACAGGCTGTGAATCCATTCCAATCCCTTTCGCCACTGAGGCTGGGTAGGAACAAACACTACTTGCTTCCCATTGGCGGACGTATCGAAATAAGGATAGGCACTAGACCCGTCGTAATAAATAAACGGGTCCATCAGAAATGACAAGCCCATCGAATGCCACCCGGCTCCGTTGCCGGTTTCGGTATAGGCGTCGAGCGGCACCACGCCGTGCTGCTTAAACACCTCTAAGACGTGGGTGAACTGGGCCGTGGTGGTGGGGATGGGGAGGTGGAGTTTTTTGAGCCAATAGCCATTCACCCACATTTTCGCCGACCAGTCACAGTGATAACACCAGTTGTAACCGGGCAAGGCATAAATGTTTCCGCTCGGTGTTACCGTATCAGCCTTTAACCCGGGCTGCTGTTGAATATTGCGCCATACGTTGGGGGCGTACTTCTTAATCCACTTATTTAAGGGAATGAGTACCCCTTGGTGCGCGTACTGCAGGACTTGCGAATTGGTAAAGCTACCTGCAAAAATGACCGGAGGGTAGTTTCCACTCTCCAGCAGAACGGGTTGTTTAGTGGCTAAGTCGTTGGTGAGGTTCCAGACGATGTGCATATGGAACCGCTTATCCACGTAATGGGTGAACCCGTTGGTGTTCATGTTCTCGGCCAGATTGTACGGCGGTTGGTACGCAAACATAGGTACCGTAACAGCGGCGGCCGGCTTCGTTTTGGCCATAACCCCACCTATCCCGGTCGCGGACATTAAACCCACGGTCCCTAAGGTCACGGCGGCGATTGAAGTCCATCGCTTCACCAGAAACTCCACCTTTCCTGTATTGTTAGTGGTCCGATTACGAGACTTGTAGATAATAGTCTGTTAGTTACGGTTAACATACTAGGTTCGTCTTTGTGAGATGTCAAGCAGATTCGTGAAATGCTTCGAGCTGTTCCAGCCCATGAAGTTTATTCGAATTCCAGCGATCTTTGGTGGGGATTTACGCCAATACCTCTCCTTTTTTGATCGAAAAACTTTAGTGCGATCGGCATGGACTCGCTACCGATTGGGTCTTGGCCCAAGGATAGCGAAGTGAAGGGGCCACGGGACTAAAAGGAGGACGTGAAAAGCGCTGAAGGCAGCCCTTTCTCTTTATTCTGGCCAGCACTTCTGTCACAATGGTACCGATCGCTAGACCGATGATTGACGATATACTATGACGGCATCGAAGGGAGAGCCTCCAGGTGCACAAGCGTGCTGAAGCCGTTTGGGCGTGGCACATGCCAATCAGGGGACATGAAGGGCCCTTCTCGACGTGTCAGCCTGCTGGAGGGTGGTACTGATGTCAACTATTCGCGAGGTGGCCAAGCGGGCCGGCGTGTCCGCGATGACCGTATCCCGGGTCTTGAACGATTCGGCGAGCGTTCGCCCAAAAACTCGAGAGCGGGTGTTGGAGGCGATTTTAACCCTCCAGTATGTTCCCAATCCCGCCGCCCGAACCTTGTCGTCTTCACGCTCCCGAACGATTGCCCTGGTGGTCGCGGATTTGACCAACCCCTTTTTCACGCAAATTGCCAAGGGGGTGGAAGCGGTCGCGCGGCAAGAGGGATTTGGTGTCATTTTGAACAATACGGATGAAGATCCGGATCGCGAAGGCGAGAGCCTCCACGTGGTCCGCGCGGCGCGGGTCGATGGCGTGGTTTGGGTTCCATGTGGCGATCAGAGCACAGCTAGCGCCAGGATTCTCATTGATAATCAGCTGCCCACGGTCCTCGTGGATCGCTTAATTCCTGGCGCCCCCTATTTCGACGCGGTCATTAGTGATAATCGGGCGGGCGCCAAAGCTTTGGCGAACACGTTATTACATGCTGGACGGGCACCGCTTGGGGCCGTCTTTGGTCGTTCGGAAACCTCCGTGGTCCGCGACCGACGCCTTGGCTTTCAAGATGCGTTGGCAGGTTATGGGATCCCTTGGGATGACGCGTTTGCCATGAATAGTGATGCGATTCATCCGGACAAATCCTTGTTGACCACGATGCGCGCTGCCGTTCCTGAGATATCCGGCGTGATTGCTTGGAACAACGTGGCCGCCGCCGAGATCTTTCGCGAGGCCAGTGCCCTCAATCTCCGGGTGCCTGAGGATCTCGTCATTGCCACCTTTGAAGATCCCGATCCCTATCACCTCGTGCCCGAGGTTTTCGTAGTGGGACAGCAAAACCCCTTTCGCATGGGTGCCGAAAGTGCGAGACTCCTCTTGGAGCGCCTAAGGAATCCAGAAGATACGGCGAGCAAGACGGAGATCTTGCCGATTACGGTGGAGGTGGGGAGCCATGCGCTCGCCGTGCCGAAAACGGGACTGTCGTTGTGAAGAGGGCATAGCTTTTTCGCAGCAGTGATCCACAATGCCTTAACGGAAAGAGCGCCGGAGAACGACCATTCGATGGGGCACATCGCATTGGCTGGAAGATGCGAAAACCAGCGGTGACAACTTCGTGCAGCATAGCGGTATGGGTCGAACTAACTCAAAGACAACCCCTGGATTTGATAATGGATAGAAGTGGCTGAAAATGGATCCAAGAGATTCTTGATGCCGTCTGCGGAGATGCTGCGCACCAAGGAGATTTTCGGATGACGGCGTGGGGAGCAGTCAGTCTGGCCGCCCAGATGCATGGGTCCATGGCCAAAAGGGGTACTGCCACCCGATCTACCGCGTGAGCGAAATTAGGCTTGAGTCACAAGAAGGGTTCCACGGTGTTCTCACAGCCATGACGATTGCAAGGCGGATAACATACTCATGGTGCCAAGGCACGGCCCGATGGG
>JAKAAL010000497.1 GCA_021802375.1 Bacillota bacterium
CAAAACCGCATCCCGTCGTGGATTATTGGGGGAAAATTCTTTTTCCGCTGTCCTTAAACCTTTGTCCCTCAAGGCTTCCAAGACAGCGCAAAAGGCTCAAACAGGGAGGGATAGGAGTTGTCGCTGTCATTTGGCCGAGTAGTTTCATTGCGTGAAGCATATCCGACATTTTACAACTTTATAGATAATGGTTTCTCCCAAATGGGTACTGACATTAGTTCTGTCGTGGCGTTCGTCATGCTGGAATCCGAGTCTATAGATCAGAAATTTCGTCTAAACATTGCTCCGAGGCGTGGCGTAAACGAACTAAATGGCTGGTTTTATAGTGAACGCGTACCGATTAGAGCTCTTGAAGATCCTGAATCAGAGCAAGGTCAGCGCGCTTTGGAAGGAATACTCAAATCACTAAAAACCGCTTTATCCGATGCCAATCTGGCATGCGTTAGATGCAACAAAGTAACGGACCATCGTTATGTACACAAGTTTCCGGACGCGATAAGAGGTGACTGGTTAGTTGCTCAGTGCATTGAATGCGCGAACCTTGGGTGGTGGTTTGAGACATAACTACGGGAAGAATGTCACAGATGAACGATTGGGATACGGGGCGCTTACCGGATTTTGTGGCTGCATGAAACGGTGCAAGCCGACGATGCCAAGGGAACTGTCGAACAAATCCTAGCCAGAAAGGGGCCACAATGTTTGAAAATACTGCTAGCTGGGTTGTCTAATATAGTCTGGCATATTCCCCGTTCTTGGAGCATGGTACAAAGTCCACTTGCCGATGCGGGAACTCTGACGGAATATGACCTGGTAATCATTAAACCCTCGTTATTCGGAGGGATTTTTGACGCGGAGTTAATGACCCGCTATACCGAGTATGGCTATGGTGTTAAAGTGTGGGATAGTGATTCACATGTTGGGAGATATCTTCAAAATAAATTAGAAGACTTGGTTCCAAGAATGACAGAAATAGGTTGGCTCAATCGACTTGTTATAATTCCTTCTTCTGAGTGGACTCTGTATTACCGCGAACCCAAAATTCTCAATTCGACGGTCGCCAACCTAAACCGGGCCATTGGAAGACCTGAAGATAACTATACATCGACTCGAACGGTTTGTAATCTTGATTTACTGAATATATGGGGAGTCCAAGTTCAAAATGATAAGCATGGCAATTCGGCCCATATTAATACGCCTGGACATCCCGTGGCTAAATACCTGTCGCTCCAGCCTATGTTTTGGGAGGTAACATATGAAGTGAATGCTGCTACCCAGAGAATTTTAGCCTCCGACAGTGTTGGAATTTATTCGGTGGCGTTTGATGCGGAGGTTAACTCTTCTCGGCTTATTGTAGTACCCGAAGTGCGCCACGAGGATGGGTTAACCACTCTAGCGGAGGGGATGCAAGAACTGACGCAATGGTATTCTAGCTTACGGATTAGATCCGGTACTGAAAGAGAAGCCCTTGAGAAGCTTACATCGGCTTATCGTGATTTAGATACCGCACGTCAAAAATTAGCTGAAGCTCACCAAATCTTTCGGGAAAGCGCTCGATTAAGCGATGAGCGATTGGCTAATGAGCCAATATTGGCCAGTGCACTCGAAGATTATCATCAGGGGTTGCTACATGGTCGACCAGAAGGCATGGCGTTCTTTTACAGGGCGTGGGAGAGACTTAAAAAGCATTACGGACAGGGTGAGAAGGAATTTATGGGTCTGGTCGGTATCAATAACAAAGATCGGGTAGCAATTACAAAACCCTCAAATGACACTGCACGTCATGCTCCGCTTGATAATCCAGCTAGGCGACCGTCCGTTTCCTCGGATGAATTTGAAGACGCAAGACGGGTTTTGCAAATTGTGTTAGAACGCTACAGTGACTATCTGTACAATAAACACAATTAAGATGGACAGTATTTTGAAGAATACGTCTGTTCGACTTAATGCTGGAGGTATGACGAGGAACAGTTGATGGACGGAGGGTATTCGAATTTATTCGATCCATCAAAGATTTGAAAACCCTTATAATTAAAAAATACCGAGAGGATGATCTCATGCCCAACCGCCATCACGAACCCCATGCCAAAGACCCGCGCAAATTGGCCTCGGGCCGGTGGCAGGCCCGCGTGACATATTATGACCCCGACACCGGCAAACGCCGGGAGACCAGTCAGACCTTTGCGACCGAGCGGGAAGCCAAAAAATGGAGTCGCGAACAGGAGATGGCGTACCGGGAAGACCCGAATCGCAAGCCGCCCAGTGAAGAGACGGTGTCGGAGTATTTGACGCGATGGCTCGTCATTAAAAGCACTTTAAACCTTACGGATAAAACCCTTGCCAGTTACCGAGAAATGGCGGCCCACAGCATCCGAGAATTGGGTGGCACCGGGGTGGACCCGTTTCCACCTGTTGATGCGACTCCCGCCGGGATGTCTTGGCGCTCGCAGGGTGGGTGATTGTCGGACACGGACTCATTGGTTGAACCGTTTCGATGATGGGAGGGCCATATGTCAATCAATATATGGCATTATGCAACCGACGCGTTGTTTGCTCTAGGGGGCGCTTTTGGTGGAACATGGGTCCGAGAAGCGGCGACGTTTTGGGGCGGGAAAAGCTTACGCACGGAAATGAGGGAAACACAACAGCGTCTCGAACAGGTAAAGTCCCAATTATCCACCACCTCGACCTTGACCATCGATCTGGAGAAGCGGCGGCGGGATGCGATTATTGCGGTAAAGTTTAGTGGATTAAAGCTGGCTTGGGCTATGCAGAAACTTTCAACCGGCCTGACCGATTTGGACCATTTGGGATCGCTGATCGTTAAGATATTCGAGGCATTGGAGTTGTTTGATACGTCTACAGCTGAATGTGAACTATACATTCAAGACCACGCAGACCTACTGGATGAACTGCGACGAATAAAAGAATATCAGGAAGAACGCGTTAATCAGGTTGTGCAATGGCTTCAGTGGAGAGCAATCACTTTGGAAACATTTAAAGGTATCTTCAACCCTCAACATTGGGTGCATCCGCTTTTCAAAGACATCAGTACCGAACAAGAGGGCATCGAAAAGCTGACTACACTGATGGGACAAGTAATAGAAACTAAAGAGATCGATCAAGCTATCCGCGACATGCGTGATCCAGCTATATGGGCGAAGTACACAGCATTAGTAAACCAAGCGTTTGGAATATCTGAGTCCTCCTCTCTGTTTCCGTCTTCTGATAACGAGAACAAAACCGATCAGAAAAGCGACCATACATAGCACTCCGGCTTGAAGCAACTCTAGTTAACTGCTAGCAGGACTTCCCCGTATCGGTCGCGAACCCTTCCTATGGTGATAACCCTCATGTCCACAAACCGCACGAAAGATCCCTATGCCGTTGAACCCCGCAAGCTCCCGTCCGGCCGCTGGAAAGGCCGGGTGGTGCGCTATGACCCCGACACCGGCAAACGCCGGGAAACCAGCCAAACCTCGTTATGTCGCCAAAATCGCCATCTTGCCGGCATATTCCCGGCATGGTATGATCATGCTAACAAAAGAGCCGAGGTTGTCCCCTCGACTCTCCGGTACAGGACCCAGTCGGGCAGCTCGTCCCGGGTAGTTCAATCAAAATGCCCAAGAACCGCCATCCCAACTGCCAATCAGGGGCGGTTCTTGTGGTTTAGCGTAATGATCGCCACGAGTGTTGCCAATGTTACGGCAAACGTGAGACCCTGCCACGTCACCATCGCCTCACCCCCTCGGGAGTGGGCTGCCCCTGAGCGGCTGTACCCGCCTATTATAGCAAAACGTTCCTCGGAACAGGACTTTTCGAGGATCATGGCAAATGCCTTTTCAGGTGCGATGTGATGAGGAACCGTCTCAAAGAACCCCATAGCCAGGTCTATGAGCAGCAAAGCTTTAAGCCTTGCCGTGTCACCATTCCGGCCAATTCGGGGACTTCCTCGTAAGAATCTCTTCTCATACACCCCTTGGGAGCCCGAATAACGATGAGACATTTATCCCTACTACAACGGCACGTGATGAGCCGATGCCTCTTATCCCCTCAGGGGAAACAGACAGCGGGAAGCAGGGATTCCCCCGGTCCCTGGCGAACCTCTGAGATGAGGTGAGATCATGCCCAACCGGTTGAAAGAACCGCATGCCGTCGATCCCCGGAAACTGGACTCCGGTCGCTGGCAAGCCCGGGTGACCTATTATGACCCGGACACCGGCAAACGCCGGGAAACCAGCCAAACTTTTGCCACGGAACGGGAAGCCAAAAAGTGGAGCCGGGAGCAGGAGATGGCCTACCGGGAGGATCCGAACCGCAAGCCATCCAGTGACGAAACCATCGCCGAATACTTGCAGCGCTGGCTAACCATCAAGGGAACTATGCCCCTGGAACGCAAAACTCTGGACAGCTACCGGCAGATGGCGGCCCATGCGATTCGGGAACTCGGCTCCCAACCCCTGAAAAGTTTGACTGTACTCGACATCCAGCAATTGTATGCCAGCTTGTCCGAACAAAAGAAAAGTCGTCGGACTATTAATTATGTCCATACGGTGTTGAAAACAGCGCTCAAAGATGCTGTCGAGTG
>JAKAAL010000498.1 GCA_021802375.1 Bacillota bacterium
TTATCGCTCGTCGGGTTTGACGACATTGCGTTAGCATCGCTGTTGATGCCGCCCTTGACAACGGTGCATCAACCCATCGAAACCCTAGGACGCCGCGCGGTGGAGGCATTGTTGTGGCAATTGGAAGATGCGACCCGCGAGGTGGTTACCGAGGTGTTGCCAGTATCTTTAGTCGTTCGGGAAAGTGTGCAGGCATGGGCACCCGTGTCGGTGGGCCTGTAGGAGCATGGGATACCCTGAGCCCATTAGAATTCGGTTGAAACACGCAAAGAGTGAAACGATGTAACAGTGTGCAAGACACAGGGGATTATGGAATGCTGTTGCGATCAGGAGGAGGAGTACGTGTGCGTATTTTGGTTGCGGGGGAATCTTGGGTATCCTTTACGAATCATATCAAGGGATTTGACCAATTTTCGATGGCCACTTACGAATCTGGTGCAGGGCCGTGGATTCGCGTTTTAGAATCCTGCGGTCATGTCGAGTATCTTCCCAATCACGTGGTGGGTAATCAGTTTCCCTCCCAAATTGAGGAGTTGAAACAGTATGATGCGGTGATTCTATCAGACGTCGGCGCCAACACCTTGCTGCTTCATCCAGATACCTGGAACAGAGGCGAGCGGACGCCCAATCGTCTCAAGCTTGTGCGGGAATATGTTCGCCAGGGTGGGGGATTCGCCATGGTCGGGGGCTATTTGACTTTTCAAGGATACGAAGGGAAGGGGGCATATGCTGGCACCCCGATTGAGGACGTGCTTCCCGTGCAATTGGAACGCTGGGACGACCGATTGGAAGCCCCAGAAGGACTCGATGTGACCGTGCAGGAGCATCACTCCACCCTGTTGCGAGGTATCGAAGGAGAATGGCCCTATCTTTTAGGATTAAATCGGCTGACAGCCAAATCTGAGGCACAGGTCATAGCGACGGCAGATGCTTGGCCATTGCTCGTGACGGGAACCTATGGGAGTGGCAGGAGTTTAGCGTGGGCCTCAGATATTGGGCCGCATTGGTGCCCGCAGACCTTCGTGGATTGGTCGGGGTATCGCCAGCTTTGGACCAATATCGCGCAATGGTTAGCCGGGAGAGAAAAAGGGTAACGACGGCGGACAACTGCGGAAAGTGGGTCGACTTTCAGAAACCATTTCGCGACAGAACGAGGCGCCCTTCGGAGTAAACACTGTGGAACCAAAAAATGATTTGGGATTGAAGTCCCCGCTCATGCGCGAAGGAGTAGCGCCACGTTGAGACCATAGCTCTGACCGAATGTGTTGATCGCGGACGTACCATTGTGGAAAATGTTTTTGAAAGGGGATGGTACCGCGTGAAGATATTTGTAAATGGCGAGTTGATGAGAGGGTTTTCAATGCATCAACTGCTTCGTGATGCGGTTTTTATTGGTTTAGCGTGTACGGCTCCAGTATACCGCCTGTTTTCTATTGATGACCGCTATCCAGCCATGGTCATGGCCAACAATTATGAGGACGGGTTTTCTTTGTTCGGGGAAATCTACGATATCTCCTCTTCCTTGTGGCCTACAATTTTTGAGAACGAACGCCGTTTAGGATTATATCGTGGCTCCATTTGGTTAAACGATGGCACCATGATGTTTGGCATTCTATCTGTACGCGAATTGTGCGAGGGTTATCCCGATATATCGTCTTTTGGGGGATGGAAGGAGTATCGCGCCTCTTTGACGAGGAGAACGGTGAAATAACGTCAGCGCCATGAATGGACCTTAAAGAGATATGCGTGACATTACCTATTTTCGTCGCGACATACCGACTCACCACCTTGGCATTTTTCATGTACGGTCGAGTCCTCTGCGGCCTGCACTAAGTTCGGTACTCAACGCCAAATATTCGCGCCCAACTTTCCGTAATTTTTCGAGGTGTTTTTCCGGACAAAAGCGGGTTCACCGAATACGTACTGCCGTGGCAGCCGTTCCCGGTCGCCGCCGCGGATCGCCAAGCCTGGGTCCGCTGGGCCATCGCGGAAAATTGCTAAATCCGTGAACATCCCGACCGAAGGGGTTGCCGTCTGGCAACCCCTTTTTCGTCCCCGGAATTTGGATCTTTAGCGCAACATCCTCATCATGGGACATGCGGGCCGGCAATTCTAGGACAGTGAAAGTCGTTAGCTTCGCGACTTCAATAAATTCACGAATCCCACCTCAAGGTATCATGCGATGCGTAAGAGCCGGGAGGTGAGTAGTTACAAAATGCTAATGTTGGTAGAACTGGTTGCTCAAGCGTGTCCAGTTAGCCCCAAAAAACTGCTGGCGCGGATCGATGTTCCTCGCAGCACGCTACAGTCGATATTAAAGGTTCTTACTGCCCATCACTGGTTAATTCGTGGCAACGACGGATACCGACTTGGTCCGCAAATTGGCGCTATTGGTGGTGTATATTTGGTTTCGGTCGACTTACGAACCATGGCAGCGCCTCATTTGCGTCGGTTGGCCGACCGCTGGAACATGACCGTGCGAATGGGAAGCGATGCTAATTCCGTTGTGTATATCGACAAGGTTGCTAAAGGGGCTTTGCCGCTGCACTCCGAATTTGGGAAGACAGTACCGTTACATTGCACTGCATTGGGAAAAATTTTGCTGGCGCTGTCGCCCTTAGATGTTCAAAACCGCATTATACAACGTTTAGAGTTAAGACCTATACCCCTAACACCATTATCCAACGTCACGATTTTTTAACAGTCATTCGTGACGTTGCGCAATCTGAAATTGGATGGGATGCCGAGGAAAATGGAACGGGGATTACATGTGTAGCAGGACCAATGCGGGATTTGCACAAACCCTTTTAGATGCCTGTCGTTTCTGGCACACCCTGACATTCGCAAACACTATCATCGTCCCGAGGGTCAGAAGCAATCCATCAAATTAACCATGCGAATCCAATTTGATGATGCCGAATTTGGGATTTGTGTATCATTGGAACCAAAAACCGGAATAAGAAGCCATGCGACTCGGCAAACGGGCCAGATAGGTCGTTGATGCTTTAAAGAACGCTATTTCCGTCCAATAACCCTGCCGGTCCGTGCCCATCAGGTGCCCTATCCATTCCCGGAAATCATTGTAGGCCAACGGGTTCGAGCTTATACCGGTTTTCGGTGCGGTTGCACACAAACCCCATTTATAGCTTTTCCCAGGCTCTTGCTCATGGGCTGATATAGGTGCCACAAACTTCATAGGTTGCTGGGAATGATGACGTTTCAGCTTCGAAGAAGGATTTTTAGCCGCACAACCTCTATTGTGCAAATGAGCGCTGAAGGCAAAGAAGCACTGCTGTGTCTCGTCGGCCCCATCATTCCTCGACCCGAGAACGGACATCATCAATACTACGCTCGAACATGGCCAGCAAACCTTCGTTCAGGCCCAGCGTATGGAAGTCGTTGGCCCGGCAGGACAATCCAGATTGCACGTGTTCTGCCACCGCAAAATCCTCTTGATCGAAAACGGTATCGTTTGTGTACGAGAAGCGATTGGCCAGGGCTTCTTGTCCTTTTTCGCCCTGAAATTCCGACGCCCGATAAAGCATCTCGTGCGTCCAGATCGTTCTTTCCGTATCTTCGGGGTAGAACGTGTTGATGGACACATAGTCGGGGTGCATGATGAAAAACGTATTCGGGAAAAGCGTGTAATAAACTGACGCGAAGGCCAGAATCGACCAGTTGTGAATTGCCGTCTTCAACACATCCGGAAAATTTGTCCGTGCTGCCGCGAGCCTGATATGCGGGCCATATTCGTAATGGGCAATGACGCCTTTTCGGAAAGACTGAGACAGGGTGTTCCGATGCAGGTAGGGGACATGATAGCCCTCCAGATAAGTCATGATCAGCAGTTTCCAGTTAGCATGCTTGACGACCTTGGTCTTACGGTAGCGAACCAGCTCGTTGATGCCAAAATGGTCAAGGTCGTCGCCGATTGGTCCGAGATACGCATCCAGATCTATGGTAGAACCGGGCGTCGGATGAATCCATATCAGTCCGCCTCGCTCGACGACAGGCAGCTCCGTCAGGCTGTATTGTCTGAAGTCCAGCTCAGGAAAGTTGTAGGCCTTGGTCACATGCTTGAGTGAACCGTCGAGATCGTATACCCAACCGTGAAAGGGACAGACGAACGCCTTGAGGCACTTCTCATTTCCTGAGACGACGCGAGCACCCCGGTGCCGACAGGTGTTGAGAAAGGCGCGTAGTTCTCCGGTCTGGTCGCGCACGACCACGTAGGGAAACTTATCCCAGTCGCTGAGCAGGTAGTCCCCGGGGCGGCTCACGCTGGCGACGTGTCCCACGACGATTGGATAGCGACGAAAGACCGTGCCCATTTCCTGTGCCAAAATGTCTGAATCGGTGTAGTGGCTCACCGGGACTTTCACCACTTCACCGAGCATTTTCTGATCCCGGTGCTGCTGATGAAGCGCAATCAGTGTCTGCAAGATGTCGACCTGTGTTTCGTAGCGCATCGCATTTTCCTCCTGTTCATGACCAACTCCACCAACGTTAACATCCGGCGCGTTGCAATAGAACCCGATCATGGCGATGGCACGACCGTCCCTTGAGCCCGTGGATGCGCGGATC
>JAKAAL010000499.1 GCA_021802375.1 Bacillota bacterium
TTTCTGCACTCGGGAATCACCTATCTCCAACACGGAGTTTCCTTAACGGCTCGCGATGGGAAGGTTCCCGTTGCCGTGAGCGATGGCCTGGCTGATTTTACGCTGGAGGATAGCTCGGGATCCCGTGTGGTCGTCTCGATTACGGCGAGCGCGCTGACCAGCAACAATCATCGTGCCATTGCGAAGGTGCCAACGTACGCTACGACAAGCATCATCTTCCCGGGTTAAGATCCGGTCCCATGGCAGCGAATGTCTCTGAATTCACGGCGCAAGGCACCGTGGGTCGCACTTCACGGTTTGATGCCCAAGCTGGGAGCGTCTCAACACGTTGCTACATAGAGGGGTTCCCAACATGATGGCGTTTTCCTAAAACGGAAACGATGACGCGCGCGCAGTATCCCGTTCGAATCAGAAGCGGACAGACGGTCGCAAGGGGGAACCTCTCGCGCAGGGTGTGCGTCTTTTGCCAGTGTAGAGAGTGCTCTGAAAGACTCTTCAATAGACTGCGTCGTGATTAACAATGGGGGGAAGAATCACATGTCGAGATTCGATGAAAGAATCCGTCAGACCAAATGGCTGCAACCGGTGCAGTCACGATTAGGCACCATTTTAGCCAACGCCTCAGTCCGTAAATTCGATCCCGAAGGAAGTCTTGAGTCTGCGGATCCGGGTCCGACCGATCCATACGCGGAAGGGCTCGGTGTGCAGTTCCCTAAGGTTAACGAAGAGGAACGGATCACCTCGGAACTGGTAGTGTCCGCGCGCCATCTCAACCGTCAGGGCGTGGTCCATGGGGGAGTCTTATTTACGATGGCGGAAGCGGTACTCACCTTATCCGGCCATCGTCTCGGCGTGCCTGCCAGTACTTTGGACGTTTCGCTATCGTTGCTTGCTCCGGCGCGCACCAACGATTGCTTGAGCGCGAGTGCAGAAACTATGGTGGTGCGACGACGGATTATCGTCTATAAGGTGACTATTGTGAATCAACACCAGGATCTCATCGCCGTCGGTCAGGCTACAGTACTTCGCATGGTCTAGTGAGTCCCAGCGGGGAGCCTTGAGCCACTGCTCATGGACTTGTCACGAAGGGGGACATCCAGAGGCGAACCCTACCCGGGCGATCGTAAGAGTCCCTGGGGGTCATCGGATACAGAGATGCTCGTCATCATGTGGATGATGCCATGGGAGGCGGGAGAGTACTTCAATCCGCAAACCGGGCGAGAGATGCGACCGCGCCAACCTTTAGCAAAGATGGGTCGCAGGAAGAAATCTCTGGTCGTAGATGGATAGTGGAGATTACGGGAACAAATTTTATCTACGGCGAAGCAGGAGGGTGGCGTTTCTTTGCGAGATACTTTTTGAGAAATGATAAGGAGGGTGAGCATGGCCATGTTGCCCGCGACTACTGTCGTCGCCCCGTTTGCCGCAGGGTTTGCCCACGCCACGGCCAATATGCGGGGCTTCTATCCGAAAATATGGGCCTCACGCCCTTCTGGCGTCGACGCATACACCGCGCCGCACGTGCGTTTATCGATTGGGCTAGTTTGCCGGACGATACCGCAACGGCGATGTTTTTCTTTTACAATCCGTTCCGCGCTTGGGCTGACACAACTTTGGCTTCGTCAGGGTCCGGTGCCTTGAATAACTTCGGGTTTGGACCGCCCTACTATCGCAGTTTTACGTTTTACATTGGCGGCCAAAGCCAATATATTTCCGCTTCGACCGAAGAACTCTATGTCACCAGGGTAGGCATTGCTCCCAATGGTTCGCTCTGGCCGACGCCCATCATCAATTTTCGCGCGCTGAAAACTCGTCCGATGGGAAGCAGTAAGGCATTCGCAACCCAAGCCGGATACGGGCGGTTGCCGTAGTAACCGCGTGGCCCCCTTTATCGCCGGCTCCGCGCCAAAGTTGCTCGAGGTCGTGGGGCTATTTCTAGAACCTCAGAGGAAAGGATTGACCCCAGACGCCTGCTCCCCTATCTCGTGAGCGAGGTGACCGACGCGATATGGGTCCATGCCAGATTCTCATTCAGGGCAGATCCCGGTTGGCGTGCTGCAAATAGCCTCGAATCCGGCTATCAGCCGTTGATGGCGAGGGATTTCAGCCGCCACGAAAAAAAGGCCGTCGGTCGGGCCTCCCATTGTTGTCCCCGGCTTTTGACCGGCGTTGGCTTCCTCCCCGTGTCCCCAGTCCGGGGGAACTGCATTCGATTGAGGCTACTCCTCTGACCTATCGCACCTTGACCTCAACGTGCGGTCCGGGTCCAATTGGCAGTATGATAGCAGCGGATATCATCGATTTAGAAAGGTGGACAAGCGATGCAACCGCAACCGCTGCGCTGGGGCATTTTAGGGGCGGCCAATATTGCCGAACGGGCCGTGATTCCGGGGATTCAGGCTTCTCTATGGGGTCGCGTGGCGGCCATAGCGAGCCGCGATGGGGACAAGGCGCAAAGCATGGCCGAGCGCCTTGAAATCCCGGTCTGGTACGGCACCTATGAAGACCTCCTATCGGATCCGAACATTGACGCGATTTATATTCCGCTGCCCAATCACTTGCATGCCGAATGGACGGTGCGCGCTGCTCAGGCGGGCAAGCACGTGTTGTGTGAAAAACCGGCAGCCTTGAGCGCGGTTGAAGCACTGCGCATGGTAGAGGCCTGTGAAAGCGCGGAGGTGAAGTTTGCCGAGGCGTTTATGTACCGATATCATCCGCGCTACACAAAAATTCGGCAATTGATTGCCGAAGGGGCCATTGGAGAATTGCGTGGCATGCATGCCACGTTTACTTTCAACAACGCCCAAGATCAGGGCAATATTCGCTATCAGCGGCAGATGGGAGGCGGTTCGCTCTATGACGTGGGCTGCTATCCGATTAGTGCCGCCCGTTTAGTATTCGGCACCGAACCGAAAGCGGCTACTGTGACCGCGTTGATATCAGACGCTCACGACGGGGTCGACATGATGGCTTCAGGCTTGCTCGAGTTTCCCGACCAGTTGGCGCTGACCTTCGACTGTGGAATGTGGGCGGACTTTCGCAATCACTTGGAAATTTTGGGAACGGACGGCCGGATCGAAGTACCCCACGCCTTTTTGGGACCGGCAAATTTTCGAGTCTGGTCGCGCGGAGAGGAGCGTGAAGAAGAATTCCCCGAACTAAATCCCTATACCCTTCAGGCTGACCGTTTCGCCCAAAGCATTCTGCACCAAGAGCCTTTGGCCTTTGACCCCATGGACGCGGTACGCAACATGGCGGCCCTGGATGCTTGTCTCGCCTCGGCCTACCAAGGGGATCGCAGGCTAGTGCAGCGGACGGATTGAACGACATCCGCGAGAGAAAATAAGGGCAGCTTGGATCGCGTATTGGTCGAGCGTTCCGATTGCGGGATCTTTCTGACGAAATGGGCGAGAACTGTGGATATGGTGGCACGCGTCGTAGGGCAGGTAAAGTCTACGGATCCATTCCTACGGTCTGTCCTCGTCGGTCATGGTTTCAGTTGCGACCACACCGGCGTGGCGCGGTCCATCGTTCCGCTTGACAGGATCGACAGCGGGTGAGTGTGCTTGCGGACGGATTTAACTAATCCTACGGTAAACGCCCGAGTATCATATTCGATGCGGCGAGGATGATAGATGGCCGCGATTTGGCGGATGGCTGCTTCTAAGTCCACCAAGGCGTGTTGCCAGTCACCGGGGGTCAGTTGAGGAAAGTACTGACCTTTCCACATGGTTAAGCGCACGGTGAATTTGGTGAGCCAGGCAACCGTTTGCGAGCGTTCGCCGAGATGATTTTCGGAAAGAGCCAGTAGGAGAGCTTTCGGATCATGAAGGCTGGGGTTCCAGAAAATTAAGTCGAGATTCAGGCTGGAGTTTCCCGAAGAGATTGCGGGCTTTTCATCATGGAGTTGAAGCATAGGTGCTGTCTCCTTCTTAAGCTGGGAAGTACGAATTCTGCTGGCAGGGGCGATGGGGGAAAATCGCAGCTATCGTTAGCGGCGGTGGCCGGCAACCGCTCCGGTGGGAACCAACGGATGGTTTGCTTGTCGGTGGTCAAATTCTCTGTGAGTTCCCGGGGTTAACGGATCGGGAATTTCTGATCATAATCGCCAGGATGCGGTGATCGTTGCTGTCTGGCCTCAACCCTCAGGCCGAGCGACCGAACGTGGTGAGTACGCCTAGGAGCCAACCTCGAGAGATTACCGGATTTTCGAACCTAATCCCTGTTTTCTAACCTATTTCTCTGGGATGGCTTGGCCCCAGAAATTCTAAAAAAGCCAGACGGAATAAAGGAAAGCTAGACCAATGATGCCTTTTACAAACATAAATTCAAGCCCTGGCCGTGTAGAAAAAGTCATCAGACGACACATCACTGGCGAGAAGCGCCACCAATCGCCAATGGACCCCGAGGGTCTGTCAGATACGCTCTTGACCTCTTAAGTATACGCTAAACTGCAAAGAGTTCCTACCATTTTTCGTAATATTACGAAATAACCGCCGAATAGAGGCGCTGCACTGGCGAAATCGCCGTAAGCGGAGGGTTTAATTTCGATGTCGTCTGAAATTTGGCCAACGACTCCCAGCC
>JAKAAL010000500.1 GCA_021802375.1 Bacillota bacterium
ACCCGCAAGGCTGCAAGCGCTGGCGGGGAGGTCCTCGAATTCAGCACCCGCACCACGGCCTTATCCCAAGTCTCTTTATGCGGGAAGAAACACAAAAAGCGGCTTTCTGAGCGGGTCCACGCCTGTGAGTGTGGCGTGACCACGCAAAGGGACCTCTTTAGTGCCTATCTGGCCCGCTTTGTGGAAGATGATGCCCTCCAAGTTGCCAAGGCTCGTGAGTCTTGGCCAGGTGCGGAACCGCTCCTGCGGACGGCTTGGCAACAGGCAGTCAAAAACCAACCTGCAAGTCGAGGGACTCGTCCCTCGTCCTTGGGCCGCTATCCCAGCGGCCCGAGTCAGAGCGGGTCGTCCGAGAAAGTTTGCGCCACGGTCGGTATCGTGGGTAATCCAGCGACTAAGAGCTTGGATGGTGTAGCCACCTCGTGACCGCAGGGAATCCCTTCGGGAACAGAGTGTTGTGAGAGCCAGGAAGAGGTTGCCGGAATTCGCGAATAGACCCCCCCGGATTTATCCGTAGGGAGGTTCAGCCGTTAGGTACTACAGGTCGTTCCCGCTATTCCAGGACGAACCACATGAGTGTTGAATTTCTTGACACCAACATTCTCTATGGGCCAGCGCTCGTAGCGCCACGGAATCTTCACCATAGAGCCGTCGACCACGACTGCCTGGGTACGACGGTGCTTCTCCCGTCTTGCTAGAGTCGTCACGAATCGTTACACTCATCTTAGCGATAGTACCAGTGGAGGTGAGTACGCTGTCCCCGATCCTTGCGGCGTTTGTCCTGGTAGACGATAAGGCTAGCGAGACGAATGTGGTCATCCCCATCCTACCTCAGCATAAAGAGGTGGTACGCGCCATGACTCACCTGGCACAGCTCCGTACGTGGATGAAAGCCCACATCGACGATGGGCTTCCTTATCAAGAAATCCTCGAGAACTTAGAGGCAGTCCAAAATCCACAAGCTCGACTAACAATTCGCATTGAACGCGCCGTCTAAGACGACCTGGCGACCCGAATCCAGGGCCGGCCATCATGCCACTCGATTCGGACTGGAACCTCGTAACATTGGCTTAAATCACGGTCAGTGAGTACCTCGGTTTTGAGCCCCGACCGCTCTACGCGGCCTTGCCTGATTAACAGGGCATGGGTCACCCACGGCATAATTTCTTCGGTTTGGTGGGTCACGTAAATGACGGTGGGACTCTCGTGACCGCTGACCAGTTCGCCCAAATCAGCCAGGAATTGTTCTCGACCGCTAAGGTCGAGGCCTTGGGTCGGTTCGTCCAAAATCAAGAGGCGCGGATTACTTACCCAGGCGCGGGCCAATAGTACCCGTTGCCGCTGCCCTTGCGACAGTTGCGCCAGCGGGCGCTGGGCCATACGATCGAGACCTAGGCGTTCCATGACCTCATCCGCTTTGCGGGCCACAGTCTCGGAAGTGGCCGAAAGGCCCATCAGGCGGCCCTCGGATCCCCCCCAAATAAGACGCTCGACCGTGTCCCCGCCATGATGCGCCGCCAGCCAATCGGTGACGGCACTGCTAATCCATCCGATGCTACGGCGCAATTCCCGTAAATCTACTGTCCCGAATCGGTGGCCCAAGACTGCAACCTCACCACTAGTCGGCCACTGATAGCCGTTGATGATGTTGAGCAATGAAGACTTACCTGCCCCGTTGGGGCCTAAAAACGCCCAATGTTGACCGACACTGACAGTCCAGTCTATATCCTTTAGAATTTGGTCGCTCCCCCGGTGCCACGATACCGCACGAAGTTCGACGACGTTGCCCACTCTGGTGTCCCCCTGTCCGACCGTGCGTTCTATAGAATTCGCTTAGAATCCTCAAAAGTCCTGCCCCAAAGCCGCGGAATTATCGTCCCGACGGGTAGCGGCAAAACGTATTATAATATACCGTATGACCCCAACATTCGAGCTCCGGAGATTAGGCCAGTCCAATACTTATTGGTCCCCGATCGGCCTTGGGACCTGGCAATTTAGTCAGGGCCGCGGCCTCATAGGGAAGTTCTGGCCCACACTGTCTCAAACTCAGATAACCGCGGTGGTAAGAGCCGCACTTGATAGCGGGATAAATTGGTTTGACACCGCCGAAGCGTATGGGCAAGGTCGGTCCGAACAGGCATTAGCTAGGGCCCTTGACGCCTTACATGTCAAATTTGATGAGGCTGCGATTGCTACCAAGTGGTGGCCCCTATTGCGCACCTCGCACCACCTACAACGTAGTATTGGCCTGCGGCTGGGGGCTTTGCAACAGCGGCCCATCGCCCTCTATCAGATTCACCAACCGTTTTCGCAATCCACGATCGAAAGCCAAATGCGCGCTATGGCATCGCTACGAGAACGGGGACTCATCCAGCAGATCGGCGTTAGTAACTTTAATGCTACCCAGATGGCGCGGGCTCACCGTACCCTAAAGACTTTTGGTTACGCTCTGGCATCAAACCAGATTCGCTATAACCTCTTGCAGCGTGAAATCGAAACCAACGGACTCGTGGACCAGGCCAAAGAGTTAGGCATTAGCCTCATAGCCTATTCACCGCTGGCCCAGGGCCTGCTTACGGGGAAGTTTCATTCCGGGCATTCCCGCCCTCAAGGCTTTAGGAGATGGGCTCCCATGTTCCGTCCTCACGTGCTTAAGCGAACCGCCGCCTTGATTAGCGCCATGCAAACCCTGGCCGATAAATACACAGTGGAGGTCTCTCAAGTCGCTCTCAATTGGGTGATCACCGCGGCCGGGGATACCATGTTTGCAATTCCAGGGGCTAGCTCCCCACAACAGGCTAGAGGTAATTGCCGGGCCATGGGTTGGGCCCTAACCAAAAGCGAGTGGGAATGGCTGGGCCAGCTAAGCTCCGAGACTCGTAAGTAAATCCCTCGGGTATGCTGGGAATAGTCAAGTCGCACCACTCCGAGGAGGCAAGTATCTAGATGGTCGGAATTAGTGTGGTGGTTCCGGTATACCGTGGCCGCCGATATCTGGCAGAGACTCTCACGTCGATTCCGTCCATAGCCCAAGGACTCCCCGTGGAAGTCATCGTGGTAGAGGATGGTAGTCCCGAGCTCGAACGCGTGGAGGACATTGCGCGTAACGCCGGTTCCTCTTATTATCTATTGAATCCCAACCAAGGGGTGGCGCATGCGCGCCGCTATGGCGCAAGTCAATCCCAATTTTCCGATGGATTCATTATGTTCTTGGATCAGGATGATGTGTTGCTAGACGGATCGCTTGACACTCTGGTACAGATCCTCGAGTCCCGCCCTGAATTTAGCTGGGTGGTGTCCAATGCGCTGCTAAGGTTTCCTGATGGGTCCGAGCGACCTCTCTACGTGACCAAGCATCCCTCCCTAAAACTATCTGACTTAAAGATGTTTAACCATATTGTCACTCCCTCGCAGGTGCTCATTCGTCTTTCAACCTATCGATCCTGCCGCAACATACCGAACGCGATGCCGTATCCCGGCGCCGACGACTGGATTCTCTGGTTGTCCTTACTTTCCGAGTCCCATCGGGCTCTTTATGTGCCGGAGCCCCAGGTCCTGTATCGGATGCATGGCGCCAATGTCAGCACCGACATCCCGTCAATGCGCCAAAGTGAGCGCTATGTGGTAGCGGAATGGTTCCCGCGGCTCGGCTTTAGTCGGTGGGATCAACGCAGGTACCAGGCCAGGGTTCGGCTAGACCATCTGCTCTTAAATCGTCATGCAGGACTAGCCGCCGAACTCGCGCACTTTCTTGGACCCGATCCCCTTGCGGCGATTGCCGCGCTATGGTATTTCACCCAACATCGGATGAAAGGACTAGTCTGATCCCGTCGTAATTGGTATAATATGGCATCATTTACGGGGGTGGAACCCATGGACGAGTGGTTATCAATTAGTCAAATCCAAGAACAAACCGGCATTCCCGAGCGCACCGTGCGTCGCTACCTGGCACGATATCGCGAGCAATTACACCTAAAAACCCATAACCGGTCCTATCTCGTGGATCCTATGGTGTTGCCTCTCTTGCTAGAAATTCGTGATCTATACGCCCAAGGCCACTCGCACCAAAAGGTGCTGGAGGCGATCCGAAGTAGGATTTCGTCCGCCGAAGGGGCTGACAATCTAGCCGTGGAGACTCTGGTAGCCACTGACGACAATGGTGGCGACAGCGCGGTGGAGGCAGAGATTCCTGAGAGCGATTTACGGCAGGCCCTGGAGGGTCTCCGCGATGAACTCGAGACCATCCGGTCTCAGCTGGTATCGGAAGCCCAAGCTCGCACTCAAGCTGAGGAAGCCCGAGATCTATACATTTTGAAGCGCGACGAGCAGCTCGTGGCCACCATGCGACAACTCCTCAATGAACGTAAAAAACCATGGTGGCAACGGCGAGGGACATCCGTGGTATGATCTTGGCATAATCTTCTAAGGAGGCGATGGCCATTTATTACCCCTATCTGATTATCGGCGGCGGTATGACAGCAAGTGCTGCCATCAACGGAATCCGTAAACACGACAAGGAGGGCACTATCGGCGTCTTCTCGAGCGAGCGGTATCCGGCGTACAATCGCCCGCCCCTGAGC
>JAKAAL010000501.1 GCA_021802375.1 Bacillota bacterium
TCTTGACACCAACATTTGGTTGGGGTGGGTTACTGTATTTGTGGCGCAAATACGTTTAAGGAGGACCATAACGTGGTCAACGTGGATCGAGTCAGCGAAACTCGCTGGACCCAAAAAACCACTTGGATTTTTATCTCATTCGTCCTAGGCTTAGCCCTCGAGTCTTATGTCTTTTCATTGGCTTCGATAGCCGTCTCTTGGGTGACGATGCCCAAAGCCTTAGGGGAATTGCTTCTGGCCTGGGCTCCCATTTGGCTCATTATCGGGATTATCTTAGCCGGGCCGTTTTCTGACAAATACGGTCGTAAAGTGACCTTGTTCACCACTTTGGCGCTGTATGCCATCGGAGGTGTCGTGCTCTTTTTCGGTACGTCTTATGTCGTGATTCTAGTCTCTTTGGCCATTATGCTACTGGCAGGCGGTGGCGAGATGAACTCCATTATGGTGGCCAGCCATGAACTTATGCCCCGTAAGCATCGCGGAAAAGCCACCATGATGATTATTAACGGCATTAACTTTGGTGGGGCGGTGCTTGCAGTATTAGCCCTCACCACGGCTGCAGTAAGCGGTACCGCCGCCATCAACTTACAGCGCAACGTGGTCGCGATCGCCGTGCTGGTGGTGGTTGCAATCCTCTTTGCCACCCGAGTGACAATGCCCGAATCATTTCTCTGGTTGCACAAAAAGGGCCGCACCGACGAACTCGAAAAGACGATCAGGAAATACTTTGGCCCGGACGTCTATGCCGACGCGGTCGCCCAAGAGACCATCGAGTCAGCGAAACCGGCTCGGATTAAAACGAGCCCTGGCTATCTTTGGTTCACCATGATTGTCATGATCCTAATCTCGGCAGCCAACACCATCGGCTTTGGCCTCATGGCGTATGCGCTGGCTTTCGCGTTTTTTCCGCATTTGCAGCCCACTATTTTGGCTATATTTGAGGGCGCCGGATTTTTCATTGGGTTCATTGGTCTGATTGCCGACGTGGTTTCCCGTAAGAAATTCCTCTTCTGGAGCTTCGTGGGGACTTTCGTCGTAACGGCAATCGTCGGCCTCACCACAAAGGTTTGGCAGCACGACATGACCATTTTCTGGATCCTGTTGGTCATTTTGGCGGGGATCAACTCGCTCTGCTATCTGACGTCGGATACCTTAAAGGCCGAAGTGTGGCCAACCTTGCATCGGGGAACCCTTACTGCAGTGGCCCGATTCGTGTCTATCGGGCTTTATATTCCCACCATCTACATCACGGCCACCATGTCAAGTTCCCACTATTTTTACTTCAATGCTGGAGTGTGGTTTGTAGGCATGCTTGCGGCAGGGGCCTGGTTACTATGGGGCCGTGAGACAGGTAGTGGGCTTAGCATTCAAGTGGCATCAGGCGAGGCTTAACACACACCGGTCCCGTTGAGTTCTTCATCCCAGGAACCTCTTTGTCAGGGGTTCCTGGGCATTTTTTTGTGCGGTATGCGGTATGCAACCAGGCCCCGGTTGCAGTTCACCCCGGAATTAATGTCATTGGACTAGGAATTCTTGACATTGGGGGGTTATCTGATGTTATTGTTAACAATCTTGTTGCACCGACAGCCACGCCACAACGTCCACGGGGTGAACCATGAATATCGGAGTCCTTAAAGAAGAAGCGGTAGGGGAACGCCGCGTTAGCCTTACACCCCACGGGGTCCCCAAAATGATAGCAGCCTGCCATCAAGTATTCGTGCAACGGTCGGCGGGAAGCGGGTCGGGCTTTTCTGACGAATCCTATCGGGAGCAGGGGGCCACAATTGTGGATGGAATACCCCAGCTTTACCAGGAAAGCCAAATAATACTAGCGGTGCGGCCACCGAACACATTGGCGCATGTTCGCCCAGGCACCATCATGATAGGAATGTTGCAGTCCTGGTCAGGGGCACCTGCCAAATTGCAAGCGCTCGCAAAGCACCAGATCGCGGCTTATGCATTGGAGGCCATGCCCCGAATTAGCCGGGCGCAGAACATGGATGTTTTGTCGTCGATGAGTACCGTTGCAGGCTACCGCGCGGTGATTCTTGCGGCTGAGCGTTTAGGGCGGTTTTTTCCGATGCTCATGACGGCAGCCGGAACCATCATCCCGACCAAAGTTTTGGTCCTGGGGGCCGGGGTAGCAGGACTTCAGGCTATCGCGACCGCACACCGTCTGGGGGCAGTCGTCAAGGCATTCGATACACGGGTAGCGGCCAAGGAACAGGTCGAAAGCCTTGGAGCGTCGTTCCTAAACCTGGGGCTTGCCGAGACTGCAAGCGCTGATGGCTACGCCCAAGGCTTGGACCAGGATCAACACGCCAGCGAACTAGAGTTTTTGCGCCCCTTCGTGAGCGAAGCGGACGTGGTGATTACCACTGCGCAAATCCCCGGACGCCAAGCGCCTATGCTGATCACTGAGGGAATGGTATCAGGCATGAAACCTGGTTCAGTCATTATTGATTTGGCTGGTGAATCGGGAGGAAACTGTGAACTTTCAAAACCCGGTCCAGACGTGGTGGTAAGCCATGGTGTGCAAATTATGGCGCCTTTGGACATCGTGTCGCAAATGGCCGCTGACGCCAGTTTCCTATATTCTCGCAACCTGGTCAACTTCGTATTGTATCTGCAAGGGCTTGGCTTTGAAAAACTCGTTGCCGAGGACATTCAGGACGAAATCTATCAACGGACCCGGCTCGCGGTTCCAGCGCACTTTTCTAATGCGGTGGCAGGAGTGCCGTAACGTACACAACAGCTGAAATGAGGGACCATTCATGTCGCACCATTTAGTCACCGAGGGCTATATTTTCATTTTGGCCATGTTCGTCGGCTTCCTTCTCATATCAAAAATCCCCCCCATTTTGCATACCCCTCTGATGTCGGCCACTAACGCCATCCATGGAGTGGTCCTAATCGGAGCGCTCTCGCTTTTGACTTGGGCTCATGGCCCATTAAACCTCACTATTGGGCTCCTCGCCGTTTTTCTAGCCACATTAAACGTTGTGGGTGGCTTTGTGGTGACCGACCGGATTTTAGGGATGTTCCGGACACCATCGAATGGTGGTCGATAAGATGCATACGCTCTGGACGACTCTAAGTTACGGCATCCCCACGATTTTATTCATCGTGGGTGCCATGCGATTAAAATCACCAAAAACTGCGCGGGCCGGCATGTGGTGGATTGCTAGTGGCATGCTTATTGCGGTGGGATCTTCACTGACGTTGCACCCTGGCATCCCGTGGTTGCCAACCCTGGCGGTAATGGCGGTTGCTTCGGGACTCGGAATATTGGTGGCCAAGCGAGTCAAAATGACGGCAATGCCGCAAATGGTAGCCGTATTTAACGGGATGGGGGGAGGTGCGGCAGCTTTAGTGGCGCTAGCCACATTGGGACGCGCCGGGGTACTCGCCTTGTTCCCCGCGCTTATTGCAACGGTGACCCTGGTAATCGGGTCAGTTAGCTTTACGGGGAGTAGCGTCGCCTTTTTGAAACTACAGGAATGGCTTCATGGGGTCAGCATGGCCCGGTCGCTACAAAGTGTAGCCGGTGGTTTAGGCATGCTCCTTTTGGTCACGTTAGCAGTGCTGCGTGTCGCGGCGGTGGCCATTCCCGGATTAGGAGCCGGGATTATGGTGGTGGCGGCGATCGAGGGCGTGGTCTTGGTGATTCCGATTGGGGGGGCCGACATGCCGGTGGTCATTTCCTTACTGAACGCGCTCACTGGACTGGCCGCTGCGGCGACAGGATTCCTCATCAGTAATAACGTCTTGATTGTTGCCGGAGCCTTGGTTGGAGCCTCAGGCACGATCCTGACACAACAAATGAGTCGCGCCATGAACCGCTCCTTAGCACACATTTTATTCGGATCGTTTTCGCAGACATCAGGGAAGGGTGGCACCGGTGCTGTGGAGACCGGCACCATGTTAGAGGCATCCCACGAGGATGTCGCGATGTTGTTGATGTACTCGCGCAGTGTCATTGTAGTCCCGGGCTTCGGGCTGGCCGCCTCTCGAGCTCAACAAGAAGTTCGCCAGCTCATGGAAAAGCTTTCGGCGCATCAAGTCGGCGTACGGTTCGCGATTCACCCCGTTGCCGGTCGCATGCCAGGTCATATGAACGTCCTATTGGCGGAGGCCAATATTCCCTATGATCGTCTCTACGAAATGGATGCCATTAATCAAGAGTTTAAGGATGCCGATGTGGCCCTGGTGATTGGCGCCAACGACGTCACTAACCCAGCGGCGAAGACCGAACCGGCGAGTCCCTTATTTGGAATGCCGGTGCTGAACGTGGATCAAGCCAAGAAAGTGATTGTGCTCAAAAGAGGAAAAAATCCGGGATTCGCGGGGGTAGACAACCCGCTCTATACCCGGACCAATACCAGCATGTTGTTTGGCGATGCTAAGGATTCCTTAGGTAAGCTAATCCAAGCCATCGAGTAAGGACGTCCCCCACTCGATGCCCCATACTTTGATATAGTTAGGCCTAAGGTCTATGTTAAAGGGCTGGGGGAGGTCGTTCGATGCACCACGGTATAGCAGACCAGCGGACCAAACGGGTTGGGG
>JAKAAL010000502.1 GCA_021802375.1 Bacillota bacterium
ATAGGCGTCGGGCATCCAACCATGAAACGGCCACAAGGGTGCCTTGATGGCAAACGCCAGAGCGAAACTTCCAAAGATCCACGGTTGCGCAGCCGGCGAAATGGCCAGATGAGTGAGACTGGCAATCTCAAAGCTAAAATGGCCCGTGTTCTGCTGGTAGATAACCGCCACCGCCACGACGCCGATAAGCATAAAGAGACTGCCAAACAGGTTCATGATGAGCCATTTCAAGGCGGCCAGCCGCCCCCGGGCTCCCGACCACCCGGTCAACAAGAAGAACACGGGAATCAGGACGAGCTCCCAAAATACATAGAACAGAAATAAGTCGACGGCACCGAAGAGGCCCATCGAGGCAAATTCCAGGAACAAGACCCAAAAGAAATAGGTTCTGCCGTAATCCGCTTTGGAGGCGAAGATGGCCACCAAGCTCATCACGGCGGTGAGTCCTAACAAGAATAAGGCAAGTCCGTCAGCGGTCAGGTGAAAGCGAATCCCCCAGGCGGGTATCCAACTTAGGTCCAACGTAGCTCTGGGGCCCACCAGGAAGGCGATAAAGGCCAACACTTCAATACCCGCGATCACCTCCGCTGTGACCTTGGCCACCCCATTAGACACGGCCAAGGTCACGAAGGCGCCGACGAGCGGAATTCCTAAAAGAAAAATCCACAGCATGTCCAATTCCCCTCCCCGCTAGACCCTGGTCAAACAGTAGGCCAAAATGACGCCTAAGCCAACCATGATCGATAAGCCGTAGCGCCTTACGTAACCGGATTGCACCGGGCGCAGGTCTTCCGCCCAAAGCCAGATGCCGTTCGCCACTCCCACCACCGCTGCCAAAATGCCCTGGTCAATGCGGTCGCGAAACCACGTACCGACGACTTGAATCGGCAAGATGGCCACGTTACGCCATCCGGTATCCACACCATAGGCGGCCAACATCCATTTGCCAGGCCAGGTCGAAATGCCCGCCTTAGCCGCAGTGCGCTTCAGCACATAGAGCCAGTACGCAATGAAAAAGGCCAAAACGGCGAGACCCACGGTAATCACCGTGCCAAACACCGGTCCTGCCTCCAAGGCGGCATGGCTAGCCCCTGGGTACATCCGAAACACGGGTGCAAGCCAGCCATTCAGCCACGATCCGAAGAATCCGCCAATGACGGCCAAGATCCCCAATATCACGACCGGCACCGTCATCACGGCGGGCGCCTCATGGGCGTGGTCGTAAAGCTTCTTGTTCCGCGGAGCCCCAAAGAAAGTGAGGAGAAACAAGCGAAACATGTAAAAACTCGTCATTCCGGCGGTAATCACCCCGACGATCCATAAAAGGCCATGGCCCGAATTAAACACCTGACCTAAAATCGCCTCTTTGCTGTAGAATCCGGCAAAGGGCGGTATCCCTGAAATGGCTAGGGTTGCGGCCAAAAAGCTCGCCGTCGTCCAAGGCATCTTTTTATACAGTCCACCCATTTGGTTCAAATCTTGCTCGCCGCCAAGGGCATGAATCACCGAACCGGCAGCCAAGAATAGGCACGCTTTAAAAAACGCATGGGTCATGAAATGGAACACGCCCGCAGTGTAGGCTCCAACCCCCAGCGCTAAGAACATGTACCCTAACTGACTCAGTGTCGAATAGGCAAGAACCTTCTTGATGTCCTGCTGGAAGAAGGCACTGCTGGCAGCGTAGATGGCCGTAAACGCCCCGATCGCGGCAATGGCATAGGCCACGTCGGGGGCTAACCTCAAGAGCGGATAGAGGCGCGCCATGAGATACACGCCCGCGGTGACCATCGTCGCCGCGTGGATGAGCGCCGAGACCGGGGTGGGGCCTTCCATGGCGTCCACTAGCCAGCCGTTGAGGGGAAACTGCGCCGACTTAGCCATTGCCCCAATGAATAATAACACCGCGGTCCACTCGAAGTAGGCGGTGTTGGGCGTCGCATGGGCAAACGTGCTAAAGAGCCCCGCATAGGTGACGGTATGAAAGCGAAAGTACAAGAGGGCCAATCCAATCAAAATGGCAACGTCGCCGATGGTGTTCATGACGAAGGCTTTTTTGGCCGCCTGTACCGCGGAGGGACGCTGATACCAAAATCCGATCAACAGGTATGAAGCCAGACCGACTAAGCCCCAACCGATCAGCAACACCAGCAGGTTTCCCGCCAAGACCAGGAGCAGCATCGAAAAGATGAAGAAGTTCAGGTAGCCGAAAAACCGTCCACGGTCGGGATCATCGTGCATATAGCCATTCGAGTATATATGGATGAGCGCCCCCACCCCGGTAATGACCAACAGCCAAATTCCCGACAAGGGGTCCAGATAGATATTCCACGCAATCTTCGGTCCGAACCCAGTCGCCCAGTTGAAGAGCGTACCACTTATCACGCGGTGCCCTGCCGCAAGCTCGGCCAAATGGACATCGGCGAGCACGGCCAGCACAAAACTCGCGACCAGCAGCACACTCGCCCAAATTCCGGCATAACGCTTGGGAGCGAGGCTTTTAAACGCCCCAATAGTGACCGCGCCAAATAGTGGCAAGAGTAAAATTTCCGTCAAGCCTTGCATTCCTTCGACGCCCTTTCTGTGCCGTTTAGCCCTTCAGTTTGGAGACCTCATCGATATCCAAACGATGACGGCGATGATAGACCGCGACAATGATGGCGAGGCCAATACCCACCTCGGCGGCCGCCGTACCGATAATCAAGAAAGCCATAACCTGCCCGCTCATATCGTGGTAGTTCCGGGCAAACGCAATAAACGCCAGGGCTGCCGCATTCCACATCATTTCAGCGGACATAAACATGATTAAGGGATTTTTGCGCACCAGCACCCCAATCGCGCCAATCATAAACAGCAATACCGCTAGTGCCACCACATACTGCACGGATATCATGGTCGACTCTCCCCCTCGCCGTCGCTGACGCTCACTCCGTGAGGCAGCGCTCGCGACCGGGGCGCTTTAGTCCCTTCGGTCCGATTTAACACGAGTACGCCGATGGCGCCCGTCAAAAGCATTAAGGCGACTCCGGCTAACAGGAGAAAGTAGGGACCCCATAGCTCCTGGCCAATGGGATGCAATCCGCCAAATGAGGAAGACAGGGACGTGGCGAGTTTGGTCGGATGGTGCGTGGCGATCACCACGGCCAACCCTACCCCAACGACTAAGCCGGTGATCACCGAAGCCCACCTTTGTCCAGATAGCAGGTCTTTCGTCTCAGTCTCTTCTTTGCCTGCGGTGAGCAAGGTCACGACGAACAAAAAGAGCACCATGATCGCGCCTGCATAGACGATAACTTGGGCAACGGCCAGAAATTCAGCTTGCAGGATTAAATAGATCATGGCCAGCCCCAGGGTCACCCCGACTAAGGCCAGGGCACTGTGCACCGGTTGGCGCACGACAATCACCGCCACCGCCGCCGCCAACATGATGATTCCAATAATGAAAATGCCTACCATAGAACCTTGAGCCCCCTCATCTGCGCACTGGCGGCGACAGCAGTTCTTCTTTGTCGGCGATCATATCCAACCGGTTGTAAGCCGCCAACTCATTGAACGGCGTAAGACGAACCGCGTTCGTCGGACACGCCTCCTCGCACATGCCGCAAAAAATGCATCGAATCAAGTCCACTTCGTAGTCGACCGAATAACGATTGGTCCAAGATACCGGCTTTTCGGTGGGCGCCTCGGCCGCCACCACGCGAATCGCCTGGGCCGGGCACACGGCTTCGCACAGCCCACAACCTACACAGAGCTCGTGACCATCTTCATCACGGGCCAGCATGTGTTTTCCGCGAAAGCGCGGCGAATACTCTCGCCGTTTCTCCGGATAGGCTATGGTGTCTCGGGGCTCCGTCAGCGCCTTAAAGGTGGTCCCCAGCCCTTTGGCAAGTGCCTTAACTCCCTCTAGCATGTCGAACCCTCCCTCCTCACTCTTTCCCGCATCATCCGTATTACAACACGCCACTAACAAAGGCTGCTGTCCCTAAAAAGTAGATGAAGGCCACGGGAAGCAGAATCTTCCAGCCAAACGACATCAGTTTGTCATAGCGGAAGCGGGGCAAAGTGGCCCGGATCCAGACAAAGACGAAAATCGCGATAAGCACTTTAATGAAATACCAGATAATCGGAGGCAAAAAGCTTGGTCCTAACCAACCGCCAAAAAACAAGGTCACAATCAACCCGGATTGGGTGATCATGTTGATATACTCGGCCACGTAGTATAGGGCGAAGCGCATTCCCGAATACTCCGTATGATATCCGGCCACCAACTCCGATTCCGCCTCGGGCAGGTCAAAAGGGGTGCGATTGGTTTCGGCGATGGCCGTTATGGTGAAGACCAAAAACGGAATGATCTGGGGCAACCAAAACCAGCCATGCGTCTTTTGTGCCAACACGATGCCCTCGAGATTGGCGGTGTGTGCCATCAAGAGCACTCCCATGACCGAAAGCCCCATCGCCAGCTCATAGGAGATGATTTGCGCCGTCGCTCGGATTCCACCCAAAAGCGAGTACTTATTTTGCGAAGCCCATCCCCCCAGCACCAGCCCTAAAGATGATG
>JAKAAL010000503.1 GCA_021802375.1 Bacillota bacterium
AATACCGGCTGGGTCAATGTCGGGATCGACCATGACACGGCGGACTTCGCAGTCGCCAGCATTCGGCAATGGTGGTTGCGCATGGGGAAGGCCGCGTATCCCAAGGCCACCGAGATCCTGATCACCGCCGACGGCGGTGGGAGCAATGTCTTTAGGATTGTCTTGTGATCCTGGTGAGTCCTCTTGGCGATCGGATGAGGCTCTTCAGGTTTGGCCAGAAGAATAATGTCGACTTGGTTGATGCCTACCGTATGCCAAAGCAAAGAAGCCTGCGCATGTTGTGACCTTTAACACCAAAGATTTCAACGTGGACGGACTGCCTGTTAGCCAACCTGATGAATTTTGACACTCCCCACGGCTAAAGCCAGGGTATTCTTGCGAGGAACTCAGATGAGCTTTACTCCCAAAGGGTTTGCCAAAAGCCCTCAGCGCTCGCTCAGCCTCGCTATAGTAAATACCCACTACAAGAACGTGTCCATACCAAAGATTCGCCTGGCGGCGCGCGCCTTATATCCCCATGCCTAAAGGGAGGGATGCGCATACGATAACATCTTGAGTTTCGGTGCGCTAAGATAGCAAATTCCGGACTCCGTAAGAACTAGCAAATGATAATCCGAGGGCCGACCGGGTCCAAAGATCGGGAAGGCAACAAGTAAGTGCGCTATGGCGAGTACGGCGGAGTCGAAGAGCATGGCCTGGATGTCTTCGATATTCTCCCCGCAGTCGCAGTTGCAGTCGCGCTCCCGGAGGTGGGATGTCCTTCGAATTCCGGGCTGAGATCGGCCGGTGGATAGGGTGCAAGAAATCATCCACTGGCAGCCCTTCGACACCAACATTGGGACGACCCCGGGGTAGTTGATAAAACGGGGAACTTACATGGCAGGCGGAGCGCCTTTTGAGGGAGGCTTGGGTTTTGTCGTGTGCCGCCTGGATATCAGGGACCATCCCCACTTTAATCCGGTGAGCCACCACGAAGGATCGGGGGACGACGTCGAGAGCTTTTGTTGAGGGTAGTCTTGGTGCCGAGAGCGTGAAAGCGAAGTCATGACTTTCGCCATGCGGCCGACCCAGGTCGCCGTTCGCGAAATCGTGCCGATCGTTTCCGTGACCCGGTCTGAGGTGTGCCGCACGTGCTGTACCATATCACGAACGTCCGTGCGCAACGATTTTAGTTCCTCAACCACTGAGCGCTCGAGGGCCAGAAGGTGCAAAAGCAGACGGATTAGCAGGAATAAAATGACGATGACCATTATCGCCATCACTGCAACGGCGATGGCGATAATGGTCAGATCAAGATTGTTGGTCATGCTTCAGAACTCTCCGGGCCAACCTCCGAAGTTTGCTCGCGAATCTCAATTTCGGTCACCCCGCTCCGCTGTAGGAGAGCCTTGCCGCGCTCATTCAGAGACTCACGGAAGCCTTCAGCACCCTGGCGAAGTTGTCCAATCGAGTCCTGCGTCCTACGCTTTAACGTTTGCCGAGTTTCTTCGCCCTTGTCCGGAGCCATCAGCACACCAGCGAGAAAGCCGATGGCGACTCCAATCAAGATACCTGAAAATCGGTCCCAGCTACGGTCGTTCATCGTGCGCCCCCTTGTCTCATAAACTCTCTCTAGTGTGACACAATTTATACCATTGGGAAAGTGGCGTCGCTCCGAAAAACTGTGGCCCAAGATGGCAGTCTGCATCGAGGATGAAGTAGTTTTCCTCGGCGGACGGATGGTATACTCGATGTATCTAGTATTTAACTGGAAGAAACGGAGCGCAACCGGGGGGACAAATTGACTCAAGACTCTTCCCTTGGGTCGTGTTTTTATTGTATCTTTGCTTAGACAATCTTAATCGTGCAAGTCGGGAGTGGCGGTATGCAGCCAAAGAGAGTTCGACTAGGAGAGATAGAGGCTCCATGAGAATTGCATTTACCACCGAAACCTGGTGGCCTTCGACTGACGGGGTGGTGACCCGGCTTACGGCGACCGTGCGTGAGCTTCGGCGGATGGGCCACGATCTTCTTATCATTGCTCCGGAGGGCGGAGAACCGACCTTTGAAGGCATTCCGGTGATTGGGGTGCCTACGGTGAGCGTGCGATTTATTTACGATGGCAAGCCTTGGGGTTTGCCCTTGCCTCGGGTTCTGAAGTTCCTGGACGACTTTCATCCCGACTTGGTTCACGTGGTGAATCCGTTTGTGCTCGGCGTGGCAGGCGTGTGGGGGGCAGTCAAACGCCGATATCCCTTGGTGGCCTCCTACCATACCAATATCGCTCGGTATGCCGAATTCTATCATCTAGGTGCATCCAAACCCCTTATCTGGGCCATCTTGCGCAGCTTGCACAACCGCGCTCAAATCAACTTGGCGACATCGATGGCGGTGCAACAGGAACTGTCTGACCATGGCATCTTGCGGGTGGACTTGTGGCGGCGCGGCGTCGATCTGGATCAATTCGATCCTCAGCGACGGTCGACGCGCATGCGTCAGCGTATGACGGATGGTCACCCTGATCGACTCATTGCCGTCTATGTCGGGCGTTTGGCCCTGGAAAAGGGGATTAATCGCCTAAATGGAATCTTTGCAGGTCATCCCGACCTGCATTTGTGTTTGGTCGGCGACGGACCGGCACGCGCACAATTAGAACAGCGCTTTCGAGGACAACCGGTGACCTTCATGGGCACGATGCACGGCAGTGATTTGGCTGAGGCATATGCCTCTGCCGATTTTTTCATTTTTCCTTCGACCACGGAGACGTTAGGGTTAGTGCTGTTGGAAGCGATGGCTTCAGGGTTGCCGATTGTGGCCGCTGAAGCTCGACCGACTCACGAATTGGTCGACCAAAGTGGCGCTGGCGCCCTATTTTCCTCTGAGGACCGCCATGGACTATCTAAAGCGGTGGGCGAGATTTTACAGCAGGATTTGGAAGTCTTGTCGCACAAAGCACGGAAGGAGGCGGAGCGCTGGGGATGGTCGGTACCCACAGCCGAACTGGTGGAGATGTATCAGCGACTGCACCAGGAACGCCAAAAGGCCCTGTGAAGGGAAACGGACGATGGCAGTTTTTGAAATTTGTGGCCGTCGGACTTGGCAATGCGTTTATTGATTTAGGCGTCTTCAATGGCCTTTATTTTATTTCGCCGACCAAAGCGGTAGGCCAGTTAGTCGTGTATAACACCTTGGCCGTTGGAGCAGCGGTTTTGCACAGCTATTTTTGGAACACCCGCTGGACCTTTCGCGACAAGGTGCGGCACCGTGGTCGTGCCGCGTCCCGGCAGCGAGCTCTGTTTCTAGTTCAATCGATCGGCAATATCGCCGTGAATGACGTTATTTTGGGCTTCATTGCGCCAGCTATCCTACACCTTCATGCGATGCCCAGCTACATGGCCAACAATATCGCTAAATTGTTAGCCATGTTCTTGGCGTCCTTGACGAGCTTTCTGATGATGAAACTGGTGGTCTTTATTTAGCGGCGAGCCGTTTGGCTACGGAAAAATTGAGCCATTCAAACAGGGTCAGCAAAGGCACGCATTTTGTTGGCCCTTTTTGACATGCGATCATCATCTTGGGCATGAAATGCGGCCGAAAACGATATAGATGTGTCAAAGGCGTTAGGGACGGGGGATGAAGGGATGAAGCACTGGTTGCGCTGGACACCACTCTTGGCCATCTTGGTCGGCGTATTGTCGGGATGTGGCAATCCTCACGCGATTGGCAACATGCCGAGTCCTGTGAGGCGCGTGCTCGACACCTCCACCCTGGCCGGCATCAATGTGGCCACGGCTATGCTGGATGTCACAGGCAATCGCGAAGATATCGGCAAAGGTCAACTGCCCGGATATTATAGTTACGGTCCCGCCGAAGACCCTAACGTCTATTACGTGCAATTTGAGATTCCCATCAATCGCAATGGAATCCAGCAACGGATGGGCTACGTTCCCCAAACCAAGGCCTCCGTAACCGTGGTCGGCAATCTCTATATGAACGTGGCACCCCTTCCAAACGAAGCGTATGACCGACTATACTATAATCCCACCACGGACCTTGCCCTGTTCAAGTTTAAGATCCTGAGCAATGGCGCCGTCATGGATCGGTCCTGGAACGCCGTATTGGTCAACAGTTAATCCCAAATGAAATCAGGCACGGCCGTGCCATGAAAAAGCCTGGTAGCTCCTTTCACCATCTCCCCAAAGTATTGCTGAACATAGTGCGGGACAAGAATATCGTTTGGACCAAAGACATCGCTGCCGGGACGCGACCATTTTCACTTGTCTTAACAGTAAAACGCCGGATTCGCCTGGGTCCCCTTAAATTTTGCGCATACGCGTCTTGGTTCTGAGCGTGACGCGAAGACGGGGAGGAATCAGATAAGCGGCTCGCTAAGCACGACGGCAAAGGATTTTATGACAAAGGACCAAGACCTTAACGATACATACATACCCGGTTAAGTCAGGTTATAGGGACGAGCCTCCACCAGGCTTACTTAACGGAAGTCCATTTCGGCTACAAATGCCCGGCCCCCCAGGAGCTTATCGCTCGAATCAGCAAAACTTG
>JAKAAL010000504.1 GCA_021802375.1 Bacillota bacterium
CTGCGTTCTTGGGTGGCCCGTACCGTTGTAGCCCTCTTTTGTAGCTTCCCGCGTCTTTGGCTCTTACTACCCTTTTGGGGCTTCACATCTACAGTGGCGTCTTCATCTCCAACGCGAGACATCAGTTCTGCTAAAGCGGCACGCCAGGGGGAATCTTCCGGGAGGCTAATGCGTCCGGTGTTTGCCAAGGCATGATAGGTATCCGTTTCTTCCTGCATCACACCCATAACCGGCAGTTCCAGGGTTTGGGCCATCAATTTAGGCTTAATTCCGCGATTCGACGCCTTATTGATTAAAAGTACGTACTTATCCCTGGAGAACAACTTCATCTGCTCAATGTTTTCCATGTGCCGAACAGCCGCATCTAAATTGGGCTCCGTAGGTTCATAGACCAACACGACCGCGTCGGCCACCGTAAGCGTGCCAATCGTAATGTCGTCCCGAAGGCGCGGGCCAAGATCCACAAGGATGTAATCATAGGATTCCTTCAGTAATTCCAAGAAATCCGCAAAGGCTTCACTACTGGGAACCTGCAATCCTTCCAGCGTACCGATCAAGGGATACACTACCAAGTCCGGTAATCCGCGCTGGCCAATGGGCACGGCTATTCCCGCGAGTCGGGTTTGAAGCGCCTCCTTGTCAGGCCAAATGATGTCAGCGATCGTATCCAAGCCGTCGCTTGCGGGTAGTAATCCGAACAACCGTAAGATCCCAGCTTTTTCTTCGTCGGCTTCGACGACCGCAACTTTGCGCCCCTTTTCCTGAAGCAAACGCGCCACCACGCTAATCGTTGTGGTCTTGCCGACTCCACCCGCTGTTGAGAATGACGTGATGATTTGCGGCTCCCGTTCCACACGCCCCCCATAAGCCGGGATACGTCCTCGAACCGGGCGGCTAAGCGGCTCCGAGTTTTCATCCCATTCCAATGAAGTGTGCGTATCGACCGGGCGACTGATTTGTCCGTCCAGAGTTTGCATCCAGTGGATGACGTTCCCCGGCAGCGGACCCTGAAGCGCGTCCGCCTCCCTGATCGTCTTGGCTTTTTGCGCGTCCGTCAGTACCGCACGGTGAGGGATGTCGGCTACTGCTTCAATCTCTTCCCAACCTGTTCCCTCTACGGTAATCAATCGGTCGATGGAGTGTTGAGCCAAAACCTCTTCGACTTCTTGGCGGATTCTGGCCACATAAATGGGCTCCCACTGGTTCCGCAGCCTCTCAGCAAGGCGATTGCCCACAGCATCATCAATCCAAATGAGCGTCGGCGTCTCCCATGTAAGTTGCATGTTAGTTGTCCCCCTCCAGAATGCCGACTTCCGCGCGGGTCGTGGCAGCCGCCATAATTGCTTTGATGGGTTGGCTATCGGCCTCCTCCGCATAGTCGATAACAGTTGTTAATCGCTCCCCGATGGTGCGTTCCCATTGCCGCCGCTGTTGCTTGGTCACGCCATGCCCCGTAGCGACCCATAGGTGGCGCTCTGCCACTAACCAGTCGTTGGCTTCACACCATTGTTGCCAGTGAAGGGCTAACGCTTGGTGGTAGTCCCAGAGGCCCGTGACCAACACTCCAAAGTCGGCCATCGCGGTCGTTAACGCACACCGCTCATTAGCCCAATTGGTACCTAAGTCAACAACCACATAATCGTATTGGCGTTGTCCCCAGCGTAGCAGGTCGTTTGTTTCGTCTATTGATAATTCGATGGTACGTTCCGGGTAATGCCCGTTGGACGTCAGCACGTCAAGGTGGTCATCATAGTTCCACACGCGGGTTGCCCACCGCTTGGTGGGTGTCACGTCCGGCATCGTCGTGGCTTCCCAGCACCGATCTTCAGACGGTACCTCGCCTAACCATGTCTGAATCGCACCTCGCGCATCCCAGTCTATGAGCAACACCCTGCCGATGGAGGTCAACGCCCTAGCCAACTGCGTGGCCACCATCGTCGCTCCCACTCCACCACCCAATCCCTGAACGACAATGATTTGCCGAACTGCATACGATACGCTCCTTTTGGGGTGGCGCGTTGAGTCGGTAGGCGAATCCTTCCGGCTCGATACGCGCTCAACTGATGACTCCGAAGCGTCCTTAGATTTGCTCATCCCCAGTTTTGGCCGCCTTTTGAAATACGAGGCGTTTCCAACAGCCTGTCTCTTAGTATCGTTTGTTGTTAGCTCTTCATCGTCGTGGCGGTAGCTGTGGCGATATGGGGCCATCGCCCAAGAACCGCGAGGATTTTTGATCACATCGGCAATTTCAGCAATCTGCTCTGCCCCAATCGGGTCGCCTTGAACAACATCATTTACGCCAACATCTGCACACACGCGCATCAATTTATCGCCTGGTGGGTCTATCGACTCCGTAATTAAAACAATCCGTGTCCGAATTTTTGTGGCTATATGTTCTACCCAATCTTCCAGCGACTTTTCGTGTGCAATGCCTTGCGCGTGACGGGACAAAACCACCACGTCAGGAGGGTGGTCGCGCCACGCTGTTACCAGCGGTGTTGCCAAGTAATTGGCTTCCTCGAAGGTGTCTTGAGACAGCACAGCGTGAAGCTTAGGGATCAACCATCCGCAAAATCGTGCTTCGTCGACAATGACGATTTTCATCTAGCAAGCCTCCCAACGCTTTATATCCATTTTGGCACAAAAACAGGTTTCGTGCATCATCTTTATACATAAAATAAGTTTGTGTACCATTACAGCATAATATATTATGGTTTTATCATCACTTTATCGCGAAGGGACGTAACTAACTGTGGCTACGCAATTTGAAGCACTTACCAATTCCATCAAGGTGTTGCGAAGCACCCTGGGCCTGACTCAAGACCAACTGGCCCAAGAAATCGGTGTAACACGCGCTCGGTTGGAGCAAATCGAGAACTCTAAGCGAGAACCGCGTCTGGGTGAAGCACAAAGTCTTGCTAAGGTGCTCGGGGCTTCCATAGAAGAAATATTTCCTTCGTGACGAACGGTCGTTGCGTGCATCAGTGTATTTTGTGGCACAATGTCAATAAAATGATCCCCTGAGGAGGATTATTGATGACAGAGGCCAGCAAAAAAGGCTCCCGCCGCACGCCGGCGTCCCGAGAAAAAGGAAATGTCATATTCAAAGGCCGCGCGGTACCCGTAAGGCTTTTCCCTTTTAGCACAACAGCAGAAGAATTAGCGCAGCGCATCATGGATGACATCGACGCGGAGGTTTTAGCCGTCGGTACAGAATTGCCGGATCGCAATACTCTTTCCACGCGATATCGTGGGGCTACCGCCATGAACCAAAGAGCTGTGGCAGACGCCTTATACATTTTAGCGTACCGTGGTTATGTCACCTTAGGGACCGAATACAACAACATACATCGGTACATAGTTACCACACCGCACCGCTATATGAGCGAACGCAACGGCCAAGCCCGGGATCTGTTGACCAAGGTACATCGGGAAGAGATTCCCGATGCCACAAAACTCCGCCAACCCTTCCCTTTAATGTGGGAACCCGTATCCATGAGCACTACAGCCGTTCCAGATCTCTTTCGCGACGAATTCACCCACGGCCGTTCCACTGACAGCGTAAAGGTTTTTTATTTTGTTGATCGTGTATGGTCCGCCCGTGACGTTGTGGCCATTCATCAGACGTGGGTCTATCCTTACCCGGAATTGGCCATGGCAGTGATCAATCGAATCTCGGAGCATGAGCCAGCTACATTACGCGACATCGAATCGTTGGTCGACACAGCCGCAGTAAATGAGAAGTTAACCGTAGACATTGCCACACCGGAACAACGCGGCGATTTCCTGGTCGGTAGCAAATGGGTAGAGCCTTTCGCCATTGTGACCATTCATCGCCGCGCATTCGACAGGCAACATCAGATGGTGTTTGCACAACTAAGTTGGTATCGCGCCGACCGCTTCTCGTTCTCATCCCAGAGTGAATTTGAGAAACACGGCCATTGGTTGCCACAACCCTAAAGCGCCTCTATTAGATGGCGTTTTGGCGTTGTGGCACTCCGGCGCTTGTTTTGTTTCCCAACCCAAGTAACGCATGACAGTATTCAGCAATGCACCGGCTTACATCATCGCGCGTCCATTCAGTAATGGCCTTAAAATTTTCCCATAAACGTCTATGTGATTCGCTCACTGTCACGTTGACTAACACCATCGATAGTGGATCATCCTGGTCGACGCGGATATATAAGATAAAACGTTCGTCGTCAGACTGGTGCATTCCGTGCAGCAAATCCGTGGGCAAATAGATCCATTGGGCATTTCGCCCAGTACCATTCTTCCACTTCAACACACGGTCATCAGCGAGGCCCCCCGGGTCTAGGAGGTTTTGTTCTAGATTAATCACACGCTTCACACGCATATTCTTGTAATCGGGCAAAGGCCATGCAAGCCGGTATGACGGATCGGCGTTGGGCCACCCACACTCCCTATTGATCTTGCGTTCTGTTTGTACGTTCGACATAACTTTCCCCTCCTACCCTTAACTGTGAACAAATCATATGACCGCGCGCAAGGGGAACTCCCAGTCGCATCCACTT
>JAKAAL010000505.1 GCA_021802375.1 Bacillota bacterium
AGGACTTCATGTATCTGGTGGATGAGTTGCACCAAGCGGGGATTGGGGTGATTTTAGACTGGGTTCCGGCGCATTTTCCCCAAGATGGTCACGGCCTGGGAAACTTTGATGGTACGCACCTGTATGAGCATAGGGATCAGCGCCAGGGGATCCATCCGGATTGGGGGAGCTATATCTATAACTATGGCCGCCATGAGGTGGCCAGTTTTCTCTTGAGCTCAGCCATGTTTTGGATCGAGAAATACCATGCGGACGGGCTTCGGGTCGACGCGGTAGCCTCCATGCTTTACCTCGATTATTCGCGCGGTCAGGATTACGTGCCCAACGTCCATGGCGGCAATGCGAATCTCGAAGCCATTTCGTTCTTACAGACGTTGAACCGGGGCATCTATCAGACGCATCCCGACATTTTGATGATGGCCGAAGAATCGACTAGTTGGCCCGGTGTATCACGACCGGTGCATCATGGCGGCCTCGGCTTTGGCTTTAAGTGGGACATGGGCTGGATGCACGATACCTTGGAATACTTTCGCTTGGACCCGGTGTATCGCAAACATCATCACGGCCAACTCATGTTTCGCATGAACTACGCCTTTTCCGAAAATTTTGTGCTGCCGCTGTCCCATGACGAAGTGGTCCATGGCAAAGGCTCGCTCTTGCAGCGCATGCCGGGAGACTTTTGGCAAAAGATGGCGAATCTTAGGGTGCTCTACGGATACCAGTTCACCATGAGCGGAAAAAAACTGCTCTTCATGGGCGATGAGTGGGGTGAACCGGAAGAATGGCGGCATGACCAGGGCCTGGACTGGAAACGGCTTTCCCAGCCGCTGCATCGGGGGATGGTGCGCTACGTCCGGGACCTGAACCGTCTCTATCGGCGCCTTGCGGCCTTATACGACAGCGATACCGAGTCCGATGGGGTCTTCTGGGCCGATGGCGGCGATGCGGAAACCAGCGTCTTCGCCTATATTCGTCGCACCGTGGACGAGCAGGAAAGTCTTTTGGTCGTCATCAACGCGACACCCGTTGCCCGTAGAGGGCATAGCGTGCGCGTTCCCAGTGCCCCGGGGACGGGATGGCAGCAAATCTTCAGTAGCGACGAACTGCGCTACGGCGGTGCCGGCTGGTCGCATCCCCATCGCACCGTGTCCGAGGCCAGGGACGCGTATGGGTCATGGCTCTCCTTGGATTTACCCGCGCTCGCCATGGTCGTTTGGGCCCCAAAAGACCAGAAGGCTTAAATATTTCGCGGGTCGCCGGAGAGACTAAAGGACACAGGGGGGAACGCTGTGTCCGTGATGGATTCGAAGAAAGTTCGATTAAAAAATCCCTTTCGCCAGCAGTCTAAGTCTAAGAAGAATGCCAGTGGCCTCATCCGCGAAGCGATTTTTGGGATTAACGATGGGTTGGTAGCGACGGTGGGCTTGGTCTCCGGTGAAGCCTTGGCCCATCAACCCCACCGCGCCGTCTTAATTGCCGCCTTGTCTGCCGTGGGCGCGGCTGTGGTGTCCATGTCCGTCGGATCCTACTTAGCCACCGTTTCCGAAAACGAATTTATGCAAAAGGAGATTTACGAGCAAAAAAGTCTGATTGAGCGCCGACCTGAGCGAGAACGACGCCATGTTCGACGACTCTTGCAGCAGATAGGGCTGCCCCAAACGGCGGTGGCTCCCGTGGAAGCCAACATTGTGCGCAGCCGCAGCCGTTGGTTGGAATTTATGGTGCGAGAACATCTAGGCATCCATCTCGAGCGTCAGGAGCGCCCCCTGCAAAACGCTCTGGTCATGGGAGTAGCCGTCATGGTCGGATCCGCTCCGCCCGTGCTGCCTTTCTTTCTGCCCCTCAGCATCACCACCGCCAGGAACGCGACCTGGGCGCTTGCGGTAATCAGCGCGCTCGCCTTGGGCGGTTTGAAGGCCAAGGTGACCCATACCTCCATCTGGCGCAGCGCCCTTTGGTTTGGCGTGCTGGTGTCCCTCTCCTCGTTGGTCGGTTCGGTGGTGGGGCTCTTGGCGGGGAAAGTGGCCTAAGAGCCCCACTGCGACTTAGGGCGATGCTTGCGCAATCAGTCGGGAAAGACCCCCAAAGGCGCGTCGGGCCACTACTGAAGGAGGATCCTCAGGCGGACGCTGCCGTAAAATCTCTAAGGACAAGGGGCCATCGTAACCGCCTTTGCCCAGGTAGCTGAGAAACGTCTTCAAAGGGATTTGGCCTTCGCCAGGCAGGACCCGATCCTGGTCGTGGGCCTCTGACGGACTTTTGGTGGCATCGTTGATGTGGACTTCGACCACTTTAGCTACCGGAAGCGTCTGCAGTTCTTCTAGACTCGACTCACTGGTATACCAGTGATATGAATCCAAGAGCACGCCCACGTTGGGTCGATCGATGGCATCGATGAGGGCCAGCATATCGGTCAGCGAATGCAATAACGGATATTTCTTATTCCGCAAGTGATGGGGTCCCACAAACTCCAACCCAAGTCGGACTTCACTCTGAGCCAAGACATCGGCCACTTGCCGGGCACGGCGTACGATCTGCAGGGCTACTGCAACGGGGGGCTCGTCGATCGACGGCCATAGCCAGGTCATGGCCCGGGTTGCGTGAAATTGGTGGGCGACGTGGCCGACCCGTGCCACGCGCTCTAGCGACGCTTGAAACGTTGCCTCATCGGCAAATAGATCGGTGGGCACACCGAACCCCGCCCAGCTTACACGATGGTCTGAAAAGAGTCGTTTTACGGCTTCGAGCCCATCTCGTTCAACCCGTCCTAGAATATCGCCCGCGTCCCAATCGACTAGGGAAAATCCGGCTTCCTGGGCCACGGCAAGATACTCGGGAAGATCTAAACGCCTTCCAGGGGTGCTTGGGTGAAGACAGGGAATCACCATTCATTCCTCCTTGGGTAACCGTGGTATCAGCAGTTGCCATATTTCCTGATCAAATATGAACATCCGCCATGCGCCTGACCTTTGTCCCCCTCTGGGGGAAGCGTCCTCGGGTGGTTAGGCACCGTTTAAGGACTTGTACACCAGGATACCATTTCGCCAGAATATCGCGGTGTGTTTGACGGATGATGATTATCGGAAGATGCCAGATGGAGTTGGCGGCGCTGGCGGAACCCTTAGGGCCTTCAGCAGTTCCCATGGCTGGCGTAAGAAATTTGGTGGTGCGTTTCGCGAAGCTTATGACATGACGGGCCCTTGGCTTTTGGCCATCAAGATGAGCGCGCTTTGCTTAGAACAAGATAGCAGCGGAGTCGGATCTAGCCCACTAGGTGGGCCCGCCGCTTGCCCTACACGGCGGTTCCTTTGGAAGGTCATGGCGTGCTCGCGGTGTGGGTCGCTGCCCGCCGCCCTAAAAATTTCGGTACCAAATAAAGGATCTTGTGAATATCATAACGAAACGTCCAAAGTCGTTAAATAAAGAGGAGGAATTCGTTGAATGAAAATATGGAAGATGGCCGGGCCCCTAGGCTTGGCACTGCTATTGGCTCCCGCGTCGGCGCTACTTAGCACGGCGAGTGCGCCCACCTTGGTCAATGCCCCGCGCCTGGCCGCTAAACCTGGCGTAGGCAGTTCGACCGCGTATGGCTGGGCATCAAGCAATTGGTCAGGCTACGCGATCACCGGATCCACCTACCAGAGCATTACCGGCTCTTGGGTGGTTCCGACCGTGAGTACGCTCCATGGCGCAGAATATTCGTCCGCCTGGATTGGCATCGATGGGTTCAACAACAGTAGTCTGATTCAGACGGGTACGGAACAGAATGCTTCCCATAAAGGGACTAGTTATAATGCCTGGTGGGAGATTTTGCCGGCGTCCGAGACCCCCATTTCCACGATGAGCATTCAACCGGGCGACCATATGGCGGCGAGCATCGTCAACAACGGCAACGGAACTTGGACGATAAGCCTGGTGGATCAGACGACGGGTCAGCACTTCACGACGACTCAAGCCTATTCCGGTCCTGCGCAATCCGCGGAATGGATCATGGAGGCACCGACCATCGGTAAGCACGTCGCCACCCTGGCCCACTATGGGCAAACCACCGTCAATCCTACTTCGGTTAATGGCCAAGATCCCCAACTGGTGACCAAAGATGGGGGAGTGATGATCCAGCGTCGCGCTCAGGTGTCTACGCCGTCGGTGCCCAATCGGGTGGCGGATGGATTCAATATAGCCTATGGATCCCAGGCGCCACAGCCTCCGTCGTCGTAGTCCGTACCCCTCGGATATGCTTTTGGGTGCTCGCTAGCGCGGTGAACTAGACAACCCATCCTGGCCGCTTAGATGCACTGCGCCTCGGCAGCGGTGAACGGGTGGTATATTTATGGAGGTTGTGACGACGATGTGATGGTCATCGAACCGTTGGCCATGTGACCTAATCATCAGCCAAGTCAGGATGGGCGTAGTTCATGCGAAACATGAGTTGGCCGTGATGATGTTTGCGATACACCGGGTCCAAGCGAAAGTATTCCAAGGTATCGTGCATCCAGCCCATGTCCCACTTAAAGCCAAA
>JAKAAL010000506.1 GCA_021802375.1 Bacillota bacterium
CGGAGTTAATGGACCAGATGCGGGCCCAAGCGAAACGATTCGGGGCGACCATGCAAACGGGTCAGGTTACCGCGGTGGACCTCAGCCGACGACCGTTTAAGGTCACCGTCGATGATGGCAGCCAAACGTATCTCGCTGACTCCCTGATTATCTCTACGGGAGCCTCGGCGAAAATGCTGGGCGTGCCCGGTGAGTCAGAAATGATTGGTCATGGCATTTCTACGTGCGCTACCTGCGACGGTTTTTTCTATCGCAATAAACCCATTATTGCTGTGGGAGGCGGAGACTCGGCCATGGAAGAGGCAACCTTTCTGACTCGATTTGCATCTCAAGTGACCATTGTGCACCGTCGAAAGCAACTACGAGCATCCAAAGTCATGCAAGAACGTGCTCGCAGGAACGACAAAATTACCTGGGAACTTGACGTGACCCCTACCGCGATCATGCACCAAGACGGTCAGGTGGTGGGCCTTCAAATCCGCGAAAACCCAACCGGCAATTCGCGCGTAATTGCGGCTGAGGGGGTATTTGTGGCTATCGGTCACCAGCCGAACACCCAGTTTTTAAAAGAGCAGCTGGATATGGACGAACTGGGCTACATTCGCACAGCCGGAGTCACCAGCCAAACCAGCGTGCCCGGAGTTTTTGCCTGTGGTGACGTCATGGATCGCCGATACCGCCAGGCAGTCACCGCTGCGGGTTCCGGCTGTAAGGCTGCCATGGATTGCGAAAAATACCTCGAGGCCATCGAATAGCCTGGTCTGCCGCCATCGCTATCCTTCGCGAAAGTGCTTCACGAGACCACGGCGTGTTAAAAGGTCGCGGACTTCCAATAACGCGGTATAGGTCGGCATGACGTAGAGGGTGCAGTCCCGGCTTTCAGCCAAGGCGGCATCCAGTGCCGCCTTGGCTGATGCCAGTACCACAATTTTGGATGGCTCTATTCCTGCGTACTTTAATCGTACGGCCATGTCCCAGGCGCGAATACCGCTCACCCACCAGCGCCCAATTTTTTGCTGCAACAGCTCGCTTTCAAAATTCACATCCCATAACCACGAGACATCACGGCCATCCGCGTACCGGTCATTAATCACCACCAGCGCATGATTGCCTTCGGGCGATTGCACCATGGTGTCCAAGACTTGGTTGAATCCCACCGGATTTTTGACCAAGGCAAGTCGAAGAACGGTGCCGTTTTCCGCGACGATCGACTCCATGCGCCCGAATGCCGGTACCATGGAAACGATGGCCGCGGGAACGAGATCGACATGCACTCCCAGTGTCAAGGTCAGAGCGGCGGCGGCAGCCAAATTATAGAGGTTATATAGACCGGGGATGGGCATGTCGATCGGAACCCATCCAAAGTCCCCCATCAGGGTAATCGTCCCGGCCTTGTCTTGAGCCACTCGAATGGTGGGCTGAGGTCGCTCGTGGCCACAGGCACCGCATCGGTAATGGCCGAGGTGCGCGTAAAATCGGGTAAAATACTCTAGCGGATGGCCGCAACGGGGGCACCGCGTCGAATCCGAGGCATCGTATGCGGTTCGGCCGGGGTCCGAGCCGACGTTACCGTCCACCTCCATGCCAAAATAGACGACGTGCGGGCGGTCCCGTCCGAGATATGCTACTTGCGGATCATCGGCGTTCAGCACCAGCTGACCATCTTCAGCCATGTCCTCCACGGCTCGTTGAATAAAACGCAACGTGGTCGACAGTTCCCCGTACCGGTCCAATTGATCTCTAAATACGTTGGTCACCACGATCATCCGCGGCTTGAGTTCCGCCGACGCGCGCGGCATGGTGGCCTCATCGACTTCGAGTAGGGCTAGGTCGGCGCGACCTAAGATCCGGCCCTGACCCATGAAGGCGGTAGCTAGTCCGGCTATCAGGTTGGCACCATTATGGTTATTGATCACCGACCAGGCATGTCGGGTTAGGATGCTCCGAGCCATCGCCGTGGTGGTCGTCTTGCCATTGGTCCCGGTGACCAGAACGGTTCCGTGTACGGCGCGCTGGCGCAGCTCTTGCAGGAGATGTGGATGCCAACGAAGTGCCAATTTCCCCGGTAGGGAGCTTCCTCCATGCCCTCCAAGACGGCTCAACCAACCGACAAAACGTCCAAACAAAATGGCTATGGTGAGCCGTAGATATCGGATAGCGGGTTCCCCCTCTTCGTTCTCAGTGCTGTGCAAGTCACCAGCTGCCTAGCTTGACAAGGCGGCCACTGGGCCCATACAATAGGAACGCAGTTGTCGGGGAGTAGCGCAGCTTGGTAGCGCGCCTGCTTCGGGAGCAGGAGGTCGCAGGTTCAAATCCTGTCTCTCCGACCAATTTTTGTTCCTCGTGTTGGCTATATTCCAGAACCTTCTTGCCACAATGGAGAATCTGGAAGAACCACGGAATGCGGAAGTAACTGAAACGATTCTTGAGAAATGAGATGCGCGAGGCTGATCCCCGATAATGTTCCTTCCAGACTCATTTCCAACGCTTTCCACACTTCCGGTCGCACACAATCATGGCAGTCCGGCTGGGTACATGCGCAAATTCGAATGGGGCCCTGCAGAGCCGTTATGACATCTTTTAGGCTGATCTGCGAAGGCGGACGGCCCAAGAGAAATCCCCCATTGGCACCTCGCACCGAACGCACCAAGCCAGCCCGCCTGAGGCCCATCAACAGTTGTTCTAGGGACTTGTCGGAAAGGCCGATCACGGCCGTCATCTCACTGATGGGCAAAGGATTTTGGCTTTGCTGCTCGGCTAATAAGACGAGCGTTCTCAAGCCTGCCTTGAAGGTAGCAGTCAAACTAAACACGCGCATCGTCTCCTTGGAATATTCCTGTGCTCAAATATCGTTCCCCCGAATCCGGCAGGATCACGACGACCACTCTATCGACCCAACCGCTATGGGACAACCAGGTCTCACACGCGGCTAGGGCGGCGCCCGCGGAGATGCCCACGAGGATGCCTTCAGTGGCTGCGAGAGTTCGGGCCCATTCGAACGCATCTTCAGAGCTTACCGAAATGACGGCATCCAACAGCGAGCGATCGAGCACGCTGGGAACAAATCCTGCGCCAATGCCTTGGATTTTATGCGGTCCCGCCGGCTGTCCGGCCAGAACCTGAGATTCTTCCGGCTCAACTCCAATAATTTTTATTTGGGAATTTAGTCGTTTGAGATACCTACCCACCCCGGTGGCCGTCCCCCCAGTGCCTATCCCACTCACCACGGCATCAACCCGACCATCGGTGTCATTCCAAATTTCCGGGCCTGTGGTGGTTTCATGCACTTCAGGGTTTGCCAGGTTATCAAATTGTCGGAGCATGATCGCTCCAGCGGTCGTCTTAAGCATCTCTTCCGCTTCGGTGATGGCTCCCCGCATGCCTAGAGCTCCAGCGGTAAGACGCACTTCCGCACCGTAAGCGGAAAACAGCACCCGCCTTTCCAAGGACGCGGTTTCGGGCATGACTAAGATACAGCGATAGCCTCGTGCTGCGGCTACCATCGCCAAGCCAATCCCCGTGTTGCCCGAGGTGGGCTCGATAATGGTACCTCCCGCCTTAAGCTTGCCACTTTGTTCGGCCTGCCGAATCATTGACCAAGCAATGCGGTCTTTCACGCTCCCGCCCGGATTACTGCTTTCCACCTTGCCCAACACGAAGTTTCGGGATCGCTCGGACGCTCCCCGAAGGCGGATTAGCGGTGTTTGCCCAATCATGGATTCAACGGTGTCGTATATGCGCATGCCTCACCCCAATGGTCTTTAATAAATCCGCACGCAACTACATAACCTAACTCTCATCATAGCATTGACACCTAACCAGGGACAGAGGGAGACCGCACTGAATGGCGCGCAAAAAGGGCCCTTTAGTGGCCGGGGCTAGGCAAGAATTAGACCGCATGCGGGACGAAGTGCAACGGCAGATTATCGACGAAGGCGAGCATGCTCCCTATACGCGACGATTTTTAGAAATTGCCTATCGCATCTGCGGCGACCAAGCTAATGGTCGTTTAAAATCTCGCCCAAATCGTTAATTACCCGCCCCTTTAGGGAATGCACCTTGCGTACCGCCTGCACCACGCCTTGGGCATAGGCCGAGCGATCATGGACATCATGACGAAAGCTTAACGACTGTCCGTCGCTGCCAAAAATTACCGTTTGATGGGCCACCAGACCGGGTAAGCGAATCGAATGCACCGGAATATCATCTAAGTTGCGTTTCCACGACTGGGCCAAGAGCTCTTGCATGCGACGCGCGGTGCCCGATGGTCGATCGCGTTTAGCTGCATGATGTTCCTCGACAATTTCCGCCTGTCCAAAATATTGACTGGCCTCGATCGCCACTCTTTCCAAGAACCATGCCCCAATGGAAAAGTTAGCGATGAAGGCGGCGCCAACTTGATGGCGCTCGACGAGATCCGCAAGATACTGGCTTTGCTCCTGGGAAAAACCCGTCGTGCCAACGACCACGTCCCATTTTCGTTGAATCGCCCATTCGAGTCGGCCGAACGCGGACTCG
>JAKAAL010000507.1 GCA_021802375.1 Bacillota bacterium
GTTGACCATTCATATCGCACCGACCATTATCGGTGGAGGAATCCCCTTATTCAAAGCCGGCACGCGGGAGACGGCGCTCCACTTGGTGAAGGTCACGCAATACAATCAGTTCGTGGAACTACGTTACCAGTGCCGTCCTACGGACCGTTCGGATGATGAGGCGCCGCCAAGGCCGCGGTCGACCAATCGTTCGCATCCGTGATGCGCGGCTCTTGGGGCGTGAGAGCGCCGCAAGGGTTTCGTGGGACGGTCAGGATAGGATCACCCGTGCCCTGGGCAGAGGACACAAGCTCAGACGAAGACAGAGCGGAGGCTGGAGAGTGCGCGATAGGGTGCTAGCGGCCTATGCCAAATTGGCGGCGGACTATGAACAGTCCGTGGATACCGCGAGCGGGTTTAATGCGTATTACGAACGCCCCGCCATGCTCAAACACCTGCCGGAGGACCTCCGTGGCGGGTCGGTCCTGGATGCCGGTTGTGCGGCAGGCCGGTACACCGAGTAACCGTGAGTTTCGCCGGGTCCTGAAACCGGGCGGCCACGTGCTGTTTTCCATCGGCCATCCGTTCATGGATATGACCTATTTCCAACGGGCGGATTATTTCCGCCGCGAATGGGTCACGGATGTGTGGAAAAAGACCCAGTCCGGGACCATCGAGATGCATTTCGTGAGTCGACCGCTGAGCGAGGTGATTAATGCCACGGCGGCATGCTTTACGCTGGTGGCTGTTGAGGAGCCTCAGCCGATACCGGAATTCCTCAAGCAGTTCCCCGACCGTGCCGATCAATATGCGTACCTCATGACCAGACCGCATTTTCTTATCGGCCACGCCGAAAATGCCGCTCAGTCCACCGAGGGTTGAGCATGGGCTATTAAGGCTGTTTCGGGAGCGAGTGCGCCGCAAGGAAATTCTCCAAGCACCAGCGAACTAATATAGCCATAGAGACCGTTCTATAAGGTGCGCTCGCGTGCTGCGCGACGGCGTGGAGGCTGGGCGCGTGCCGAGCATGGATGGAGAGAGGAGTATCCCTATGTTGCAAGTCGGGATCATTGGTGATTACGATGCAGCCAAACCCACACATTCGGCGACGTCGGCGGCCATTGAACAAGCCGGAGACGTCCTGGGAGAATTGACCCGCGTCACATGGATCAGTACCGCTCTCTTGGCCCACGACACGAGCCTCTTGGACGCCTATGATGCGATTGTGGCCAGCCCGGGCACCCCGTACGCGGATTTCCACGGGGCGTTGGCGGGCATTCGGTATGCCCGCGAACATCAGCGGCCATTTCTGGGGACGTGAGGCGGCTTTCAACATGCTCTGTTAGAGCATGCCCGTCATTGCGTCGGCCTCCGCGCGGCCACCACGGCTGAGGTTAGTCCCGACGGCGACGACTTGGTCGTCACGCCGCTGGCGTGCTCCGTGTTCGGGGAGACCGGGACCGTGACGCTTACAGAGGGCACTCGGGTCTACGCGGTGTATGGCCGTGGCGCCACCAGCGAGCCCTACCGGTGTCACTACAGCCTGGACCCGGCCTACCGCGAGAGGATGTTGACGCACGGGTTGGTCGCGTCTGGCGTCGATGGTGACGGCGAGATCCGTGTGATCGAGCGGACGGACCACCCCTTTTTCCTGGCCACGCTGTTTGTGCCCCAACTGTCGGACGAACAACCCCATCCGGTTTTCAGGGGCTTGCTGCACGCCGCAACAACCGGTCGCTAGACCACACATCGCGGTCATCGCTGTCTTGCATGGGCGACGATACCCCCAAGAGTGGCAGCGTCGACGGTAGAAGATCCGAAGACTTCCTAATCCTTGAGGAACTCTCGGGGGCGTTAGTACCTTAGGTGGTGCCTGGGGAAAATACATAACAAAGCTTATTTGGGGTTGCGATCTAGTAATTGCAAGAATTTTCAAACCCATAAACGTAAACCAATTAAATGCCAAACGGCAATTATATGGTTAAAGTTACACCACGGAAGCCTTACAGAGCTTAGCTTGGCGGGGATATGTGGGAATCGAACCCACCGCCGACTTCTAAAGCCGGCCATTGGATTTGAAGACACAGGAGGACCCGTCATTACCGTCCATGGGATAGGCTGAAGTGCTTGAAATACGAGGGTTTGGACGATTGGCGCTGTGTATCGCATCTCTGCAGAATCCCTAGTTCCATCCGCTCTTGGTGACGGGATGGTGACGGGTATTGCTCTGGCTCTTCTCTGTCTCTCCCAGATACGAGGGCCACGTCCGGACCATGAAGTGTCATAGATCAAACAACTGCCGCAGTCCCTCTTGAGTCTTTTGCTGCAGCGTCTCTGGTAAAGTACCTAATTTTCGACGAATGATTCGCAAGCTCAAAGTCATCAGTCGGTGGAGGCGAATGGCTGACGCGACCCGTAGGCCCGTCTGCGCGAAATCCTCGTCGCTGGGCAAAATAACAATATCGGTAGGATCCAACTCTCCGGGAACTTGACTCGTAATGAAGGCCACAACCACATGGTCATGGCTACCCAACCGTTCTGTTAGGCAGAGGGCTGGACGGACCTTTGTCGCCGACAGATCATCAAACGGGAAGGGGACGAGCACGATACTATTTTTCCAGTTCAACGGGTTCTCCATCGTCCAGCGTGTATATATCTTCCGCCGGATTCGCGAGAAAATCAAAGATCGGATTCTTGATTGCGGCCTCCATCCACTCGGATTCCGCCATCTCATCGTCCGCAGCACTGGGCAAAAAAATCAGGAGTCGCACCCGTTGACCAACGGGGATCGGGATCGTCGTTTCGATATGCCGGGCATCAATGACTCGACCGGTGGTTTCGATGGCGCGCGTCTCCTTCATCACGATTCCTCTCCTTTTGAGGGTCCGACTAGGATTATGCCAAGTATATCATCTCAGTCTCTGTCTCGGCAAAAAAGGGGGGCAAACGCCACCGATCCCGTGACCCACCATCCTACTGCCTGACGCGACATTCTTCACAATCAAGTTCTGATCCTCTCGGTCGCAGACGAACCGCTCCGACCCTCTCGGGGATTCTTGCAATACAAGGCCCTCACGGCGTATTCGTGCTTGCCGTTATCCCGACCTGTGCCGAACGACTACTCTGAACGGGCCTTGTAGCGTGCGCATTCTAAACGTGATGGTAGGCGAGAACGATATGATGCCCAATCTTGACGATCAGATACCCGTGCGCAATAGGACCGCGCCTCCGCATCTATCGTTTTATGGGGGTCACCACAATCAGATTCATGTTGAGGCAGGAACCCTAAGTCCCAAGAGATTGCCCTTGGTGTGGCTTGTCTTCACCCCATAGCCGACAATTCGTGGATATCCCAAATTCATGAACGGGAACGGCACGACCAAAGCTCCCGCTACAAGCTTTTCCATGCCTCATCCTCGTCTGGAGTCAGCCACGCGGCCGCCATGGCGGCTTCGGAGAGCATCGCCGTATCCGGCACAACATGCCGCAAGCGGAGGAATTGGATGAAATCTGCGACCTCCTCCACCAAGTCGTCGGGGAGGTTCTGGAGGACCGACCACAGGACTTCGCGAGTCTTTGACGATGCCATCAACGCCCCCCTGTCTTGTGACATTGCTATCCTCAGTCACGTCCCCTCACCGCCGTCCCAATGACCACTCGCGCCGGCGTTCCCTGCCGGGAATCAATCCCGAAACTCAGCCATTGGAATCCATGACCGCATTCATCGTTGTGCGGCTCTTACGTCCTGCCCCGCTTTGCGGATGTCCCGCTCAATTTCGTAGGGGCCGATCGCGGGGGCCACACGGCTGTACACCCGCTCAAGGGGGGCCGTCATGTCGTTTTGCCACGTCACACCGTCCTCCAATCGACTGCGCAAGAACTGGTCCACCGCTTGTCGGACGAGATCGGCCACCGACTTACTCTCTTCGGCAGCCAGATGTTTGAGGAGTCGTAACTGGTCCTCGTCAAGATAAATGTTGGTCCGCTGCATGCCATTCTCTCTTTGCCACATAGGCCAATAGTCCAACGATGGCATTTGTCGAGCGCCATGGGTGGACCTAACCTCGCCATCTGTAGGCCATGCACGTTAGGTCGTTGCACAATCTCCCCCTCCTGCGGACATAGGCACGGACTTTCTCATACTTTGGCCAAAGCAACGTTTCGTGTCGCCAATCAGGGACTATTGGGCCGGTTAGCGACCTAGCGCAATTTTCTGGCAAAGGGGGTGTGCTTTGCTTGAGAGCGCTTCCGTGCGCGGGTATAATCGGGATAGGCAGACGATTCCGAGGAGGTGGGTGTCCATTGGCCTTACGGGACGAGTTAATGCGACGGATTGCGAGTTTGCCGGAGGACACTCTGGAGGACGTGGAGCGATACCTCGACCGTGTGGCAGGCGTTTCGACTGCAGAGTATGAGGCGGCGTATGCCCGAGCTGTCGCCTACATGCACGAAGGTCTGTTGCTCCACATGGACCAGGGGCGCCTGACGCGAAAACAACTGCATGAGCGACGTTGAGTTTTGTGATACGAATGTCTT
>JAKAAL010000508.1 GCA_021802375.1 Bacillota bacterium
GCGACTGGCGGTAAAGCTCCTGCAGTAATACCTCCTGACCTCCACCCTCCTTGTTGTTCTTAAACTTCGTAAGCCTCGAATAACCCTCCTCGGGTTTCCCATAATTCGTTGACAAATTTCGCAACATCTGATCAGCGATTTCTGGGCTCGGTGAATGTGTATGCCACTTAGGATTAAATTCCGCCACATCAACTCCCCTTCCTTTTACCGTATGGGCAACAATGCAGATTGGGTTTCCGTGTGGTTTAACATATCGTGCTAAATGTAGCACATGCAAAAGATCCTCAATACAGTGCCCATCGACTTCGAGAACTTCCCACCCGAAGGATCGCCATTTGTCAACGAGAGGCTCTACCCCCATCATTTCCCACACAGGTCCCTTGGCCATGACCTTGTTGTAGTCGATTACTGCGATGAGGTTGTCGGTATGATAATGAGACGCCGACATCGCTGCTTCCCATATTTGGCCTTCATTACATTCTCCGTCACCCATTAAACAAAACACCCTACTTGACGTGTTACCGCCAAATCGCAATGCAAGCGCTTTTCCCACAGCGATAGATAGTCCCTGGCCAAGAGGTCCGCCCGAAGATTCGATACCGGGCGTCTGGGTCATATCGGTGTGTCCCTCAAGTCCGCCCACTTCACAATATGTATACAATTGCTCCAAAGCAAAATACCCACGTAGCGCCAGCGTAGAGTACAGAGCAGGTGAACCATGAGCTTTAGACAAAATCAATCTATCTCGAAGGGACCACGTTGGATCTTCCGGGTGAACATGCATATGCTGAAAGTACAAAGCAGCCAAAATCTCGGCCATGGACAGCGAGCCTCCAATATGCCCCCACTCGGCCCATGTAATCATTTCTATCGAAAGCCTCCTGATTTTGTAAGCCCAGTTTTCAAGAGCACGAATGCGGTCGGGATTCTCCATGACTAGAATTCTCCTCTCTTGTTAATGTGCTGTTCTCCCAACACCGAGACAAATCGTAGGCAGGGGGTGGCTATCACAAACTTCTCCGTAATACTAAACTCCTTACCCAACTCCAAACAGTTCTACTACCCGTTACTCTACGATCAACTCCAATAAAACCACGATCATGAGACAATCGGCATTTAACGACTATTGTTACGTGCCGCGTGTCAACCTACCCTTCGTCGCAGGTGTAAAACAAACTCTCTACAATTAACGTGAGCCCCGGAATTTCGCACACAAACTCTTCAGGGGAGCAAACGACACTACGGTTAAATTTTTGTATCTAAATCAAATTTTCAGTTGTTTGCGTGTACCAGATCGATTAGCAACAACCATCACCACGATAATTGCTAGTCCTTCAATAATATCCTGAACCCCAATGGGAAGCTTCGTAAGTTCTGTCAAGGTAACAATCATTGTCAGGAACAGCGCACCGAACAACGTGCCGATTACCGTAGGTTTGCCTCCGACGATAAGAGTACCTCCGATGACGACAGCTCCGACAGATTCAAGGAGGTACGAGTTGCCCATTTCCAAGAATGCCCCTCCATCGCTACCAGCCAAAAGTAGTCCGCCAATAGCGGCCAGAACCCCACACAACACATAGGCCACGATGACCGTGCGGTTAGTCCGCACACCCGCAAGAAATGCTGCCCATCGATTTTGCCCGACTGCCAACAAGGACCTACCATAGGAGCTTCTAGACAACAAGAGCGCCAAAAGCATCGCGAAAATACCGGTGGGAACCAAAATGAGAGGGACACCTACTAAGCGGTTCTGAGCAAGCCCCTCCAGCATTGGACTCGGGAGAAAGCTTTTTTGCTGTCCGGCAAATACGATAATTCCCGATTCTAGAATGAAGCCTATCGCTAGAGTCGCAATAATGGGTGGAATCCTCAAAACCAATATAGAGAAAGAATTGATGAGGCCAACAGTCACCCCCATGAGAATCGAAACCACGATAGCAAGCACGAAATTCGCGTTCTGGCCATTCATAATGGCAATGGAAACGAACGCGGTCAGAGTCATAACGTACGGTATGGACAAATCGATACCGCCACCTCCCGATGTAATCGTGAGCATTTGCCCGAGTCCGACGATTGCCAAGAACGAGGCCACACTGGCATTGATCAACAGAGAGCCTAGAAGTCCTCGAGATGAGATAGCGTCGACCAATATCCACATCACAACGCTACCGACTAAAGACCAAATCCATGGATGATCCGATATCCATGCTGCAGCCTTCGACTTCATACCCGAACCCTCCTTCGTTGTAGAAGTCTGATTCCCAAGATGATGACCAACATTAATCCCTGTACCCCGGACTGATAGTTAGAATTAACACCCAAGAACCCCAATAGCGTACCCACAAGAGCAAGTGTCAGTGCGCCGAATACTACACCGATGGGTTCTATGACACCACCAGTCAGTTCTCCGCCTCCCATCACTACGGCAGCCACGCTCAACAACGTGTAAGCAGATGTGCCATTGGCGTCAGACGAGGTGGTCGTTGCGGTAATCGCAAGTCCTGCAAATGTTCCTAACACCCCCGCTAAGAGATACAAAACCACCCTAGCTCTAAGTGCGGACCATCCCGCATTATTAATGGATAGGAGGTTGTTGCCCAAGCCCCGCAGCACTGTCCCATATTTCGATCGCATTAAAAAGAAGTATGTGGCGGCACCTATAACAAGGCACATAAATATTGGTTCGGGAATGCCAGGGATGGTGATGTTAAAAATCGACGTGAGCCAATTGGGAGAACTCCCTTCAGGAACGGGAGCTATGCTGACCGCGATTCCGTACCAGATAAACGACGCACCAAGGGTAACCACGACCGAGGGAACTTTCCTCTGATGAATTAAGGCGCCCATCAACCCGTAGCCGAGTATTCCTGCACACAAAATCGCCCATCCTAAAGCCGACCGGTGCAAAAGTATGGTGGCGCTGACCACGTTCACGAAAGCCATGTAATTGCCGATTCCCAAATCAATGTCGCTCGCCGTTATGACAAACATTTGGGCCATGCTGGCAAACACCAAAGGAACCGCGCTGCCAAGTAGCAGGGCCAATCCATATCGGGAAAGGGAGGATGGATTTTCAAGGCCCAACGCCACAAGAACCAGTGCAAGAGCAACAAAGGATATCAAAGATCGTTCGGCACCGCCTAATTTCGGCATGGTCAAACCTCGCCACGGCCGATTACTCCCATCCTGCTCTTGACGAGGCTGGACAAATGACGCTTTGACAATCGCATCCCGCGAAATTTCGCCAGCGGTCAACTCTTTCACGATACTCCCGCGAGTCATGATCAGGACCCGGTCTGCCATTTCTAGCTCTTCGTCTTCCGAACTGTACCAGACGATAAGTTTACCGGCATTGGCGGCTTCGCGAAACAGAACATACAGGTCGCGCTTGGTTTCAATGTCTACTCCACGGGTGGGATCTGCCAATAGGACGATATCGGCGTCGACGGCCAGCGCCCGTGCAACCAGTGCCTTTTGTTGATTGCCTCCACTGAGGCTGACCAGCGGTTGTTGGGGACTCTCAGCCTTAATCTTCAACCTATCATACCATTGGCGAATCGACGCTTCTTCTTGGGCCGGCGAAATATATTTCACGAATCCCTCGCGCGCAATTTTTGTCACACTGATGTTCTGCGCAATACTCCAGTACGGAAAAACACCCTCTTTGGCTCGGTCACCGGACACATAGATTACCGTTCCTTTGGTTTGAATCGCAGAGGCTTTATTCCGGCCACTTTGCGACTGGCGGTAAATCTCCTGCAGTAATACCTCCTGACCTCCACCTTCCAATCCGGCGATTCCCACGATTTCACCAGAATGCAGAGCTGCGTGTGAAATAGAAAGTCCATTGCGTTCAAGTTTGTCTATGGCAATCCGAACATCGTGTTGAAGATCGCCTAGAGAAGCGCTCGTGGTGTCACTAACATTCTCAACCACGGGCCGGCTGGTCCCTCCCATTTGTTCCACTAGCTGCTCTTCGGTGATATCTTCGGTTAGGCCAGTCCACACCACTCGCCCGTCTCGCATGACAACAATTCGGTCACAGACCCCCATAATCTCTTTGAGTCTGTGAGAAATAAACACGAAGGACATTCCTGTTTGCGCTTTGCGTCGGACGAACTCTAAAAGGCGGATTGCTTGTTCGCCGTTGAGAGACGATGTTGGCTCGTCCAAGATTAGTAATTTTATCAAGGGATCACTGGCAGCTCGTGTAATTTCCACCATCTGACGCTCTGCGAGTGTCAAATCCGATACTAGTTGCGCAACATCTAGGCGAGATTCCGGGAATACCTGTTCAAGGGAATCAGTCGCGATCTGCCTAGATCGCATTTGCCATCGAATATTCCGTATTTGGCGAGACTGTTCCAGGTAAAAGTTTTCGGCAATGGTCAAATTAGTGCAAAGGGACAGTTCCTGATGGACGACCCTCACTCCCAGTTGCCCTGCTCCTCGTGGCCCAAAATTAGAAAGATTGACCACGGTCTCACCAACGCTCATCTTCCA
>JAKAAL010000509.1 GCA_021802375.1 Bacillota bacterium
AGTGGTGGAGTCGGTGCGGGAGGCCGGCCGGGTGAAGCATCGCGTCTTGTGGTCTTTAGGAGCCTTGACGGAGGCCGAAGCACAAAAGATTCGAGCCATTCTGGGGGCCACGCAGGGGATAGATTGGGTCAGTGCTCCCGTGGGGGAAATCGCCGTCACCCGGCACGCCGCCTATCTCGACATCGCCGCGGGACACGCTTTCTGGGAGCGAATGGAGTGGACCTCATTTTGGGGGGACGATGCATTTTGGGTGGAAGCGCTCGTGCTGAATCGGCTCCTCGATCCTCACGCGAAAATTCACCTGCAGCCATGGGTCACGGCGACCGCCTTGCCCGCCTATTACCAGATTACCCCACAGACGTTGGATCCTTATGCGGTCTATCGGGTATTAGATCGGATGGCCGATCGCGAAACGGAGGTCCACCAATGGTTAGTCTCGCATGCTTTGCCCACAGCTCCCACGGATCATGAGCCCACCCTCTTTTACGATTTAACGTCCACGTACGTGGACGGCGTGACAAGTCCTTTAGCCAAATCGGGATATTCACGCGACCATCGCCCCGAAAAGGATCGTACTAATGCCAAAACGCATAGAAGCGATAGAGAGTTTCCACACAATGGGTCCTCTGGCGCGGCGTCTAGAGGACCGGCGGTCGTTCCTGCGCCCAGATCGTCCAACTGGCAGTCGACCACGGCTGATCCCGGAATCAGAGCCAGGTCCAGGCTTCCGCCAGTTCGCGGGCCTCCCGTCGGAGGCCGCGAGGCCCGCGATCTTGATCGGCCCAAAAACTGAGAAAGGCCTGACAGCCTTCATCGCGAAATCCTTGGGCCCCCCCACGGTCGCCCAAGGACGCTCTGAGCCCACTTCGGCGGTAAATGGAGTGCAGGGCCGACTCATCCGTCATCCCTCCAATCGCCAATGGCTCGTTGGACGTGGGGTTCATCGACGAGGGCCGCGCCTTCACTTTCGGCGTCCCATAAGGCGCCACTCGCGAGATGATTGATAACGCGAGGCAAGCCTCGCGATTGTCCGGCCAGCAGTTTCAACGCGGAGGGCGTGGAGAGCGCTCGTTGCACGCCGGCTTGACCGATCTGATGCACCACGTAGGCCGCAGTTTCGGCTTCGATGAGCCCTCCCAGGTGAAAGCGGAGTCCGACACGCTGATAGACGGCCTCAAACACTTTCAATCGTAAGGTGGCACGCAGGTCCGGTTGTCCCACTACCATGCAGGTAAACGGAGTCACCGAATCCATAGCAGGGTTTAAAACTTATTCCGAATGCGGAATAAGTTTCGAGCTGGGGAAGGCATTGCACGACCGGAGGTTTCGTGAGCGGTCCAAGGAACGGTCCACCGATTTTATCCGCGCGCGCAAAGTCGACATCGTGGGGATCGTATCCATTATTTGGCTATTTGCAAAAGGTGGTTGAATGAGCGATAGACGCATCGGAGGGGGTGGGGTCCGTTCTGTGCAATATCGGGTGGAATTCTCTTGGAAGTCAGGGGGCCGTATTGTGCAAAACGTGGTGGGACTATCCGCCGGGGACGGTAACTCTTAGTGCACTAACGGGCAGAAGGGTGCATTAAGAGGACGGGGAACTGCATGGGTAGCAAATTCCTCGGTTCTTCTATTAGCCCAATCTTTCGGACCCATCACGCCATTTTAGCTGGGGGCCCATAGAATATCGAGCAGTGTGGTATCGCGCAATTCATCCAGCACGACGGCCCAAGCGGTTGAGTCGTCGTATTCATAGCAAGTGGCGGTATATTGCCAGAACCCAATTTGATGTTGGGTTAGACCAGCCGGATAATCGGGATCCCAGGTCGGGCGCTCTGCTGCCGTTCCACAGCTGACCTTGGGCCATTGAGACCAGACGTGGCAATCTTGTCCCAACTTCTGACTTCGAACCGTACAATACGCAGTATTGAAGTAATAGTTTTGGATAGCGGGATCCGTCCGCGTATCCGCGTAGAAGCCAGGAACCTCTCTTTGGCTGTTATGAATGGTCGTCCAATATCCGTCGATGTGCTCCGATATGACCTGCCATCCTGGTTCCACATCGTGAAAAAGACACCCTCCCGCAGGAACCCCGAGATTGTTAGCAGCGGCGACTATATCGTTGGCCACCGTTTCCCCTTGGGCCTTCGTAGCCACACTCTCGGCGGTGGCGCCTCCGTAGATGACTAAAATGTAGCAGCCTTTGCCGTGAAGATAACTGGCAATCTCCGTGGTGAGATCGTCGCATTCAGAATACGCCATATACTGTCCTCAAAACCGCGGAGCCTGCCCCACATGGGTGGTCACCCAATCGTATAAGATGTCTCCGTTTGCGATGGTTGCGTTAGCCGCCGCACACGAATCTACCCCAACAGCACTCATGATGGTATCCCTCCGTTTCGGAATTCCAGCCTATTCCTCGCGGGTTTCCCTCTCATCACTGGGATCAGCTCCTCGTACCTTAAGATTTACTTAAGATGAGATCCGTTGAATACCACTTTCCATTCGTTGCCTGAACCGGGCGTAGCATGGGCATTTGACCCGATAGAGATGGCCCAGGAAGGAACGGAATCGGCTCGCACATCGCACGAATCGACTGACTATGAGCGGCAATTTGGAGGCTATTGGCATGTTAAAGACCTCGTCGAACCGTCCAAGTACCCCATTCGATCAGATCTTGTGGCAACGATAATGGTAAGGGGTCAAGACAGCACCTTGCCCGCGATGAGTCAATAGATATTGCGGCCGCGCAGGGTATGGTTCTATGACGGCATGCAGCAAGCGAATCGCGTGGTAGACCGCGCTCACAGGATAGGGCCCCGTTTGGCACAAGCTTTCCAAGGGGGCGATTAGCCCGGCTTGATCGTCTAAACAACACAAGATTTGGCAAGCAACAGGGGGTAACGACACAAATCACGTCCGTCGCCACCAGCCTTGTGCACCCGGGTCCAGCCGGACGAGAGGCGTAATACGACGGAATTCGGCCATCTACCATTCACTTCTTTCCTAAATCACGTCGGTTAACCGTATTTGCCAAACTAAACGCCTCGGACTGGAATAAGGTTACGGACAGTTCCTGCCGTCTACGGTAGAACCCAAATCGTTGGAAGTGCCGTTATACCACTGAACTCGAACCATCGCCCGATGATCGTCAAAGGAGACCGCCATGCCCCACTGGTGGGGCACTCCCATCGATGAAAAATTGGGGATCGGAGACGCCGATCAAGGTGTCGGGCATTATCCGTGTTGGCACCCCAGATATAGCGGTCGGCGGGTAGTTGTTAGCGCGGAGGAGAGATCAGTAGGGCGAAACCGATGGATGTCCGGTTTGATGAAGGTGGCGCTCGCGGGGCTCGGATTAGAATTCATTGGAGGATGGCATTAGATGCCGAGTGCTGCACCACCGAGTACCGTATCCTTCAATAATCTGGTTTTAGCGCAAACGGATACGGTCCTGGCTCAATTGCCCATGGTCACCGGCGAGGCGGGCTGGGCGGTGGTGGGCCAACAGGTGGCCCACACCGGCAATGGCGGGCGAACCTGGCAAGCCCTGGGCCCGCGCATTCCCACCGGGGCTTTCACGCTCCTGGTCGGACTCGATGCCCACAACGCCGGGATCATCGTCGAAACGGGAAGTGTCGCGCCATTTACCGCGCAATATGAATGGACTACGAATGGGGGGCAAACCTGGCATTCCGTCCGAATCCCGTCCTCGCGCAATGAACCGCCGATGGCGATTCAACGGCTGACTCCGCAAGTCGGGTGGATTCTGACCGACTTGGCCCCAGCCATGACTATTGAATCCGCCGTGATCCTCCATACCACCGATGGGGGTACCCACTGGACGCCCCTTCGCTCCAGTGGCTTTCCGGCACATCCCGTCTGGCGTTCTGAGCCTAAGGGCTTGACCGCAGAGTTTGAGAAAAGTGGGGTGACGTTTCGGTCTCCGAACGTCGGATGGGTCACCGGCGGAATTTATGCGCCGCATGAAGTGCTCTTTGAACGCACGACCAACGGGGGACAAACTTGGCGGCCAACGACCACGGTATTCAACGCAGGTTCCGGAACCAGCAGTTGGAGTTTTGTTGGAGCCCAGGATGGTTGGGTACTCGCTGACTATCACCTCTACCGCACGACGGACGGCAGATCGAGCTGAAAACCGATCGCTCAGCATCGCCATCTTCCCCATTGGACCGCGATTGATTTGGTGACGGCCCCTCACGGCTGGGCCACCACCACCTCGCTTGCCACCCCCTTATGGACGACAACGAACGGCGGGGTGACTTGGAACCCCGTATCCGCTCGATTGAGCCTCAAATGGACTCCACCGGGCACCGCACCGTGATACCTGTCTCGGTGGCGTTAACGGGGGCGTATAGGCCCCACAAGCCCGGAGATGACCATTTCGGGGCTTGTGGGGCAGGCTCCGCGGTTTTGAGGACAGTATATGGCGTATTCTGAATGCGACGATCTCACCACGGAGATTGCCAGTTATCTTCACGG
>JAKAAL010000510.1 GCA_021802375.1 Bacillota bacterium
CACGGCTATTTGATTAACCAGTTTTTGTCACCACTCTCTAATCGACGCGATGACCGCTACGGCTCCCGTCCGCAGTTTGCCCTTGAGGTAATTCAAGCGGTAAGAAGTGCCATCCCTAAGGACATGCCTTTGTTGATGAGAATCTCCGCCCTAGAATACGATGACCAGGGCTATGATTTTGCCGAGATGTTGAATATGGCCAAACTATTTCATGAGGCCGGCGTGGACGCACTGGATGTGTCGTCGGGAGGCAACTCGGTCCACGGTCCGGCCACGGTGTTTCCGGGATACCAAGTGCCCTATGCGGCGGCGATCCGGCGCGAGGTGGGGGTGGCCGTCGTTGCCGTCGGCATGCTCGAGAGCTATCACTTGGCGGAGTCGGTGCTGCAGCGCGAGGAGGCCGACCTGATCGCGATTGGCCGTGGATTTTTGGCCGATCCCTATTGGCCCAATTCGGCGGCCCGAGCTTTAGGAGGCAAGGTCGCCCTCCCCTGGGAATACTTCCGAGCCTTTCCCCGATCGTTTACCCAGCCCGACGAGGTGGGGCTATCGAAGTCCGTCTAAGGAGCGTCAGACGATGAATGTGCGCGAGATGCAGAACCGCGTGGATGCCTGGATTAGCCAATTTGAAGAGGGATATTTTCCGCCTGAAATTATGATGCTGCGCTTAAGTGAAGAAGTGGGCGAATTGGCCCGCGAAGTGAACCATCAGTTTGGGATGAAGCCGAAGCGCGCGGATGAGCCATCGGGATCGCTAGCCCTGGAACTGGGCGACTGTCTCTTTGTCCTTATCTCTTTGGCGAACTCCTTGGATCTCGACCTGGAGCAAATTTTTGACCAAGTGATGGAGAAATTTCGGGTGAGAGATAGCGATCGCTGGACCCGCAAGGGATCTTCCAAGGAGTAAGCGCGTAGCGCAGGCCATAAAAGAGGATTCAGGCTACGGATAAATCCGTAACCTGAATCCTCGAACTGCGATAAGAGGGTCGGTTAGTGTAGGGTGGCGTACTGCAGCTGCGCAAATCCCGGCCAAACCCAGGGGCTCGGGGTGATGTTTTTTAGGTTGGGGTCGACCAGCGAGACCAACTTGGGGTAGACCAACGGCGTCCAGTAAGCATCTTGAATGACCGCTTGACCGATGTGTCCGCCCCAATAGGCTGCTTGCTTCAAGTTGGAAGCGGCTTCTTCGGCATCAAGGATCTGCCAATGCGTGGCTAAGGGACCGCGATGCTGATCTTCCCAGAGGTATAAATCTTCATTGCTCACGAACTTCCAGGCATTGACCCAGGCCAGGTGCTTCGCTGCGGGGGTCTTGGCCGCTTTCCAGGCGGAAACGAATTGATTCCAACTGGTTTGAAAGCTGGGATTGGGAATGAGACTCGCCTTGTAGACGGGATTGGTCTGCTTGGCGATGTACTGGTTCATCCCTTTAATCATGGCCTTTGCGCCCGCGTTCAGCGGTTTCCACGAGGCTGCCGTAATCCCTAGCGAGGTGTTGGTAGGATTACCGTACGCCTTAATCGAAAAGGGGTCATAGGTTGGAATCGAACGCTGCGCGAGGGCGTCGAGGTACGAAGTGGGCATGTCAAACCAAGTGGAATTAATCGACTGCATGTCCATCGCCGCAGCTTTGGCCCAGACGGCTTGACCTTGGAAAATCATGAAGCCGGGTTTAATGCCCCGTTGCAAAGGCCCATATTGCAGATATCCGTAGGGGGAAGCAGCCATGGTGTGGATGACGCAATGGATATTGAGATTGGCCTTTAACTGTGCGGCCACCGACTCGGCCATACTCACCTGAAGCGTGCCTACGGGCGGGGTGTAAATGGTTAAGGTGGGGATGCCTTTGCCGTTGGGATGTCCCGCTTGAGCCAAAAGTTTACGCGCTAGTTTGACGTTGTAGGGTAGGGCATGTTCGTATTTAGCTGCCGGCCAGGAGGGCGGGCCAAAGGCGAACGCCGGGCCCCACATGCCGCTCAAGACGGAGTTGGCAATGGGAAGGCGATTAATCGACATGGCAATCGCCCTGCGTACGTCATACTGGTTTAAGGGCGACGCGGTTAACGACTTATCGTAGGCTAAGGCATCAACTTCATAAGCCGGAGTGAAGTGGACATCGTGTTTTAGCGTCGCGTTCGAGGTCGCGTACTTGTAGTCCGAGGGGGTGGTGACCATCACGGCATTGGCGGAATGATTCAAGAAGTCTTCGACCGGCACGGTAGATGCCGGCACCACCTTAATGGTGTGGATGTTGCCCACGTTGAACTGGCCGGTAGGACCGACGTATTTTGGATTTTTGGTGAGGACGATTTGTCCCCCCGCGACATAGGAAGAGACGACGTAGGGTCCGTTGCCCACGAAGTACTTGGGGGTATACCAATTGGTGGCATGCTTGGTGACATCCGGTGGGTACAAGGGCATGGCCGAGGCCAAAAGCGTCCAGCCCAGAAAGTCCGGCTCGGGCTTGGCCAAGGTGACCTGAAACTCATAGGGGTTGACTACTTTGAGCCCAACCTGCGAGGCCTTGGCGGCGCCGGACAGGTAATTGTAGCCGTTGAGCACGAACTGCATGGGACTGTACCAAGATACTGTGGTGGGCGCGGCCGGTGAGAACATTCGCATCCAGGAATAGTAGAAGTCTTGGGCGGTGACCGGTGCTCCATTGCTCCAGCGCGCGTTCTTGCGCAAATAGAAGGTCCACACCAAGCCGTTGGCGGAATGCGTCCAGTGCGTCGCCATTTTCGGAACAATTTGACCCTTAGCATTATACCCGACTAAGCCTTCGAACAAGACGCCTTGATCCAAGAGAGCTTGGGGACCAAACGCCTGCGGGTCTAGATTCTCAATTTGAGGTTCTTGCACGGTTATGGAAGAAGGCGCGGGAGCGGCCAAGAGGGTCCCGCTAAAGAGAGTCATCGTAGATAAGGCCGTTGCCGCGGCTACTGCTCCCGCCAATCGGATCTTACGTTGTTTCATGCCAATCCCTTCTTTCGTCTTTCGGTGGTAATCTCCTGAATCAGGCCAAAACGCGCAATGACACCCATAAAAGGTGCTTACATGTGAGACGGGACTTCTTTAGCAAACGTCTTTGGATCGGCTGTGCTACTTTACTTGCTGCGTTCGAAACGTTTCAAACGGTTCGTTGTCTATCATCAGTCGAGAATTAGGGTTTGTCAAGCTGTTTACTGAAAATTATTAGACTATCCCCTATAATGATGGCTGAATAAAGGGGTGTGGCAGCTCGATACGGGCAGATTTTGCTGGTCTGCGTCTGGGTTCAGCGATATTATCGGTGGAAATTGGATTGACGCGCTATTTCGGTGTGGTATTCTGAAATCCAGAAAAAACGTTTCGAAGGATTTCTGGTCTCAAAGAGGGGGGCTGAAGGATGGCAACGATGAAGGATGTGGCGAAAGCGGCAGGAGTGTCCCTCTCCACGGTCTCCAATACCTTAAGCGGAAACATCCATGTTACCGAAGCGACCAAGCAACGCGTGCTTGAAGCCACGGAACGCTTGAACTATCAAAAAAACGGGATAGCCGCCGATCTTAAAAGCAAGACCATGCGCACCATTGCCCTCATCGTGGATGACTTGGCTGGACCCTTCTTCTCCCAGTTTATTCAGGGCATTCAGCGCGTGGCCCTGGACAATCGCTATGACGTGGTGGCTTGCAGCGCTTTAGGCCGCAAAGATTCCATGGGGGTCAAATTTCTACAAGAACGCCGCGCCAGCGGGGCGATCGTGTTTGCCAGCGACATCGCAGAAGATCTGCTACTGGATTCGGCGGGGCGGGGGCTCCCCATCGTCGCCATTGATCGGGTGGTCGCCGATGACCGACTGGTTTCGATCACCGTCGACAACACTCAAGGCGCTTATCTAGCCACCGAGCATTTAATCCAGCTTGGGCACACTTCGATTGCTTATATCGCCGGATCCCACGACTCCTTAGATGACCGGCAGCGGTTGAACGGATTTTTGCAGGCCTTATCCGCCTATGGCCTGTCTCCCTATTCGGACCTCCGTATTTCCGGAAATTTCACCGAGGAAGGCGGATATCGGGCGATCAAGACCTTGGTGGCCCAAAAAGAGCTGCCTTCGGCCGTTTTCTTTGCGAATGATGAAATGGCCATCGGCGGACTCAGAGCGTTGGCGGCCGAACACATATTGGTGCCCGACGACATTTCGGTGGTGGGTTTCGACGATATTGTTTTGGCCCGCTATGTACACCCGGCATTGACCACCGTGCGACAGCCCATTTATGAAATGGGCGCGTTGGCGATGAATGTGTTGTTAAGCTCGCTCATGGGTGCACCGCCAAAGACGACCACGTATACCCTTTCGTGTGAGCTCATCCAACGAGGATCTTGCCGCCGGATCGGATCCAAGGAGAGCGATCTCGCCAGAGACGCTTCTTCGGGCAGGAGATCGTGAGGAGAATGATGGGTCAAGCGCAGGAGGCAGGTTAAGACATGGATGATATCAGCGCACCAGCGTCATG
>JAKAAL010000511.1 GCA_021802375.1 Bacillota bacterium
AAACAGGGGGCGGCTTGGTGGGGAATCTGCCTCGGGCGCTTTCGCCGTCCGTCGGAGTCGAACTCGACCGCGATGCATGGGATCTTCCTCCGCTGCTTTCGTGGTTTCAGGAACTGGCGGGCCTTAGCTTTGAGGAGATGGTATCCAGTTTTAACGGAGGCATCGGGTTTGCGTTGGTCGTGCGGGCTGATGCTAAGTCGCGGATTATCGCTGAGCTTTCTCGCCACCAACTATCGGTTCGGCCAATTGGACGCGTGGTGTCGGCGCCAGGCGTGCATTGGACATGAAATGGGCGGTCCTCGTAGGGGGGACGGGCAGTAATCTTAGAGCGCTCTTGGAACAGTCGTTAACGGTGGGACTGGTCATCTCTCATCGTGCGGATGCGGGTGCGCTTGACATCGCTCGAAGCCATGGTATCGCCGTCTGCACGCTCTTGCCCCGCGACTATCCCAGTCGGGCGAGCTATGGCCAGGCGCTACGCCACCAGTTGACGCAAGCCAAGATTGATGCGATCGCCCTCGCGGGGTTCATGCGCTGGTTAGATGGCGATACGGTGCAGGCTTGGTGGGGAAAGATTTTTAATATTCATCCATCGTTGCTGCCCGCCTTCAGTGGCCTCCATGCGGTCCGACAAGCCTTGGCTTACGGTGTCAGCTGGACTGGCGTCACCGTGCATGTGGTCGATCAGGGAGAAGACAGTGGCCCGATCGTGGCTCAGATACCCATTGCGGTGTTGCCTGGTGACAGTGAAGAATCGCTTTCCGAGCGAATTCACCAAGTGGAGCACCGACTGTATGCGGCGGTGTTAAAGGCCTTTGAGGCAGGAAGTTTTTATGTGGACGGCAGACAAGTCGTGTGGAACCGGCCGGTGCCGGGCCTGGAAAGGGGTAACTATGCAGTGGGCATTGATCAGTGTCACTGACAAGACTGGGGTGGATACGCTCGCTCATGGTCTGAAGGCCCAAGGATATGGCATTTTGGCCAGCGGTGGTACCGCGCGTTATCTGCAGGGGGCGGGCGTGGAGGTTCGTCGATTAGAGGACTTGACCGGATTTGAGGCGTTGCTCGAGGGTCGGGTCAAGACCTTGCATCCCGTGGTCTATGCTGGCATTTTATCGCAAGAGACGGAAAAGGACCGCGCTGATCGGGAAAGCGTCAAGGCACCCGAAATTTCGGTGGTGGTGGTGAATCTATACGATTTTGAATCCACCTTAGCCCATCATCCGGAGGATCCGCAAGCTGTAATCGAGGCCATTGATATTGGAGGAGTCTCCTTAATTCGGGCTGCGGCTAAGAATTTTGCCCGGGTCGTGGTGGCAACCCATCCAGACCAGTATGGGGAGTTGCTAGAGAGACCCCTAACTGACTGGACGGTCGCCCAACGACGGGCGTATGCCGCGAAGGCGTTTCAGCATATGGCCTATTACGACGCAATGATTGGCAACGCCCTGGCGCCAGCGGGGGAATGGGGCACCTATGTCACCATTGCTGGCAAGGCAGAATCAGCCCCGCTCCGCTACGGGGAAAATCCTCATCAACGGGCTGGCTGGTATCGCCTGCCAGCGGGACGAGGATTCGCCCAAGGCAAGCTTCTACAAGGCAAGCCGCTCTCGTATAACAATGTGCTCGATGCCGAGGCCGCCTGGCAAGTAGCATTGGAGTTGCCGGATGGCGCGGTGGTTGCCGTGAAGCATCAGATACCTTGTGGCGTCGCTCTTGGCCGTACGGCGCTGGAAAGTTATCTTAAGGTGTTGGAATCCGATCCGGTTTCGATCTTTGGTGGGATCGTGGCCGTGAAGGGCAAAGTCGAGGAAGATCTGGCTACGTCATTGATTGAGACGTTTCTTGAAGTGGTCATTGCCGTGGAGTTTACCCCCCAAGCGCTCAATATCTTTCGTCAGAAGAAAAATCTTCGCGTCCTAGAAATGCCGAGCGATGGTCACCGTCCCTTCGAGCTGCGGATGATCTCAGGCGGATTTTTGGTGCAGGAGCCCGATCGCCTGATCCGTCCCATCCAGGAGTTTCGGCATCTTGCCGGGCCAGCCCTTGAAGCGGGAAGCAAAATCTTAGCCGACGTGCAATTGGCTTGGACCACCGTGGCTCACGTGCGTTCCAATGCCATTGTCATCGCCCGACGTGGTCATACCGTCGGCATCGGCGGGGGCGAGACCAATCGTATCGATGCCGCGCGCCATGCGCTGGAGCGCGCAGGTGAGCGGGCACAGGGGGCAGTGTTAGCCTCAGATGGATTTTTTCCCTTTGGTGACGTGGTCGCCGAAGCGGCAAAATACGGAGTCGCGGTGGTGGTGGAACCAGGAGGGGCTCTGCGTGACCGCGAAAGCGTGGCTGCGGCCGAACAGGCAGGAGTTACTTTGCTATTCAGCGATGAACGCCATTTCCGACACTAGTCGTGGTTAGGGGGGCAGTGCAATGGAACGTCAAAACGTGTTGGTAATTGGTCAAGGAGCGCGAGAACACGCCCTATGCCAGGCACTTGCGATGAGTCCCTGGGTCGACAAAATGTGGGCTTCCCCCGGAAATCCCGGCATGGCCGAATTAGCTCATTTGGATGCGCGCGAGGGACTTTCCGCTTGGTTAAACCTTGCCCAGGAAGTCAATGCCCTGACCGTGGTGGGCCCGGAAGTTCCTTTGGCCGCTGGATTGTCGGATGCCTTACGGGCGCGAGGGCTCACGGTAGTGGGCCCGTCTCGGGCGGGTGCCCGCCTGGAAAGCAGTAAGAGTTATGCCAAAGAGGTCATGCGTCAATGCGGCATCCCGACTGCACGCTCGATGACAGTGGATGGCTTGGATGCGGTCAAAGCCCTGGTGGCGTCTGAGTGGGGGCTGCCGGTGGTGATTAAAGAAGACGGCTTGGCTCAAGGCAAAGGGGTCTTTGTCATTACCAACGAGGGCCAGTGGCAACGATTCCTTGGACAGGCGCGGGAGAATCAGGGACCTTTTATTGTGGAAGAGTATCTGGAAGGTCGCGAAATATCGGTTGAAGTCTTTACCAATGGCCGCGATTATGTCTGGCTTCCGCCCGCGGTCGATCACAAACGCTTAAGTGCAGACCAAGAGAGCCCCAATACGGGCGGGATGGGCGCTTACAGTCCGGTCCCTTGGCTAAGCCAAAGTCAATGTCAGACCATTGATCGTCAAATTCTTGAACCCATCGTAGGGTATTTGGGCGAGCAAAGCATCGACTATCGTGGCGTGCTCTATGTCGGCCTGATGATGACCACTTCGGGCCCTTACGTTTTGGAATTTAACGTGCGCTTGGGAGATCCCGAAGCGGAAGTGGTGCTGCCCTTATTAGCCGACGATCTCTACCCGTGGCTGGCCGAGCTTGCTCAAGGCCGTCTGCTGAAGTCGAAAATAGCGGACACGGGGAAGCGAGCGGTAGGGGTGGTCATGGCGGCAGAAGGTTATCCTGAACATCCCGTGGCCGGACGCACTCTCGAGATCACCACGAGGGTGCCAGGCACGCGAATTTTCCAAGCTGGCACGGAAATGGTCGATGGTCATCTGAGGAGTCGTGGTGGCCGGGTGCTCACGGTGGTCGGCCTTGGAGATGATTTTAGCGAGGCCAGAGCGATAGCTTATCGGCAGATTTCCGCCGTCGAGTTTCCCGGGGCACAGTTCCGTGACGATATTGCCGAGGATTTGTCAAAGCACGGCTAAAACGATGCATAGGCGACCACACTAGGCAAAAGAATTAAAGAGGGGGTGGTTGCTAGTGCGTCGCAAGCTTTGGATAGCCATGGGGGCAATCACGGCGACAGCGTATCTCAGCGGATGCTCGGTATCCATGGGGGAACCAGCAGCGGACAAGGGCACATCGTCGTCGGTGCACCACGGCTCGTCGGGATCATCGAGCAAGGGATCGAGCGGATCGTCATCGAGCAAAGGCTCAGGATCGGGTGGATCCTCAGGTGGCAGTTCGTCCGGATCGAGTGGTAGCTCATCGAGTTCCGCCATACAAAAAGCCGTGCAAGATGAGCTTTCCACCCCAAGGATGCAGAAACTTATCGGCGAATCGATTTCCACGACTAAGTTGGAAACGGCATTAATGACACCACTGGGTCAATCTACCATGACCAAGGCTCTCCAAAGCGTCATTAGTAGCCCGACCATGCAAACCATGATTGAGGCTGGGGTGATGAAGGGAATGTCCTCGTCCATGGTAAAAACGGTTATCGATCAAGCGGTACGCACGACGCTCATGTCGATGGCGTCTTCGCCGTCGAGCAGTTCTAGTTCCAAGTCTTCCTCGGGATCAGGGGGATCGTCGTCGGGAGGTTCCTCTTCGGGTGGTGGCGGGTCTTCTTCAGGTAGTGGTGGATCGTCGTCGGGGGGCGGCGGGTCTTCTTCAGGGGGGGGGTGGTTGAATCAGATGCGGCTCTGTGATTACGTGGACGTCGTGTGTTAAATAGTGAAGAACGTTCAACGCGAGCCCGAACCTTTGATTGCCCGCGAGGCTAAAAGATGTAAACTAGGAG
>JAKAAL010000512.1 GCA_021802375.1 Bacillota bacterium
GACAGGATTTCTCCTCTAAGACCATGGTCTGGATTCCGCGGACTTGACCTTCGATGCGCCTTAATCGCCGCATTAGGTCATCGACATCCCAAAACACTTCGCGATTAGTATCCATGTCCATTAAAGGGACTCCCTTCGTTCCGAAGATTGTGACTGGTCAACTCGTTGGTTCCACGTGGTCCAGGCGTCACGCGGTTTTAGGTGTTCGAGCTCCCAAGCCGCATACCAGAGAAGTGCCCGCAGTTCGGATTCTTGAATGCCGACGGATTGGGCTAGCTGAGGAACCATTGGGGAGGTCTCTAGTTCCTTGAGCAGGGAAGGGACGTCGCGCCCAGTTTTTCGTACATAGGGGTTCCCTTCATACTTGTCTGTCTCGTGCCCGATTTCTTTGAACACGATCCACAGCGGGAATTGAGGATTGGTGCGATTGTCTTCCCAGTATTCGGTTCGTAATTGGTCCTCGTTCACCAAAACCGCCTCCCCGGCTATCATACCGTATTCCATAAAGATTTCACAATTGTTTCAACACGGAACACCCTTCTCATGGCACTGCTTTGGTGAGCAACAGGCCGTGAGAAGGGTGGGTTTATGGAACTTGAGAGGCGATGGTCAGGTTTGCATGTGATACTGTTCTTGAGCCACAATCCGGTCAATGGTGGGGATTAGAGATGGCATGGCTTGCAAGGCCCACGTTCGCATTTCGTGATAAAGAGAGGTTTCGGTTTGTTCGCCATCGGCGATAGATTGAGTGTCGAGGTCCGGAAATTTGGGAGTGAGGCCGATGAGCCCCATGCGTTTTCCGATCCATCCTAAGTGGCGCATTTCGTCGATGGATCGCTCCTCCATGTCCATCCCCATTTGATCTTTGTGGTCTTCCATAAAGGACTTCAACAAGTAAGCCATCATTTGTTGGTATTCGACGTGGATGGTTTGTTGCAGCGTTTGGGCAATCTTGGCGGTCTCCTTTGTAGGCTGCTCCGAATGTACTGGTTCTCCGTGGCTTTGATTGAGAAGTTCTTGGAACTGGCGCAAGTGGTCGCGTTCGTCTACGACAATACGTTCTAAGAGCGCCTTCACTGGATCTAAAGGGATCGCCTCCACATGCCTTTGGTATTGGTCTATCGCGTGAATCTCTGCCTCGACATCTTTTTTCATGGCCGCCGTTAAATCTGCCACGGGGCTCACCTCTGGCGTCGCCAGATTCGGGGTACCACCGAGTTGTGCGATGGTATGCCCAAGCCACTTGAAGTGGCGCATTTCGTCGTTGGCGATTTCGAGGATCTGGTGTCCGTATTGCCGTGCTACGGTCCATGCGTGGGTCAGGTAATACAAAATGGCGTCGTGCTCACCGTATAAATCCTGGTTTAAGAGCTCAATGACCTGGTTATTTTCCTGGTGATTTCGCTCGCTCATAAATTTGGCCCCCTTCGTGAGATTTGGTTTAGGATGCCGGTTGGCATTGGAGTTTATGCCAATCGGCAGAGATCGCGAGCGATAAGGACAAGGTCGGTATTTTGGAAGAATACAGATGTTAAGCGGACGTGTCGCAATATCAGTGGATTCTGGATAATCCATTACAAAATAGAGAGAAAAATCTGTTGAACAGGCAGGAATTCAAAAATTTAACTCGAATAAAGTAAATGGTGCAACAATTCTGAGGTGATAACCATGTTGCCGTTATATCAACTGGGTGGAGTGGATTGGATCACCACGCAGGCGCTGTATCACGGAATCGCCGAGATGGACGAAGAGGCCATCGTGTTGTGTTGGCCGACGTCACCTTATGTGTCGCTCGGCTGTCACCAAGATGGGGATGAATGGGATTCTTCTTGTGGGTTCCCCGCGCTGCGACGTCGAGTGGGTGGAAGTCTGGTCTATTTGGATGCAGACCAAGTGTTTTTTCAAGTGATTTTGGATGCCGAGAGACTTTCGTCGGCGTGTCGACCCGTGGACTGGTATCATTTAGCGCTCGATCCGGTTGTCGCTTATCTGGGTGACTTGGGATTGGTGGCGACATTACGCCCTCCGGCCGACATCCTGCTCGGGGACCGAAAAGTCTCTGGGAATGCAGGGGGGCAAATCGACAGCAAGATGGTGATCGTCGGCAACCTCTTACTATCCTTTCCACATGCTGTCATGGCTCGAGTACGCAACGCGCCGAATCAAATCTTGCGCCAAGCTTTTGCCGCGAGCTTGGCAGAGCATCTGGTGACGCTTCGCGATATCCCGGGGTATGGGGATCTGACGGCTGGCCGCGTCATGGAAGGATTGGGTGACCGATATGCCAAGCATCTCGGTGCGATTCACTGTGAGGCGCCATGGAGCCGTTGGGCCGAGACGTTGGAGCGGGTATCCCTGGAGTTACAAGATCCCGCCTGGCTCAAGGCAGCCGGGATGCGGTTACCTTATCACCAGATTAAAGTTCGCGAAGGGGTGTATCTCCGTTCGCCGCACGTCCATGAAAATGACCCGAAGGCATCCTTGGTTATCGAATTTCATTCGGATGAGGGTACCGTTCACCGCGTGTGGGGATGTGACGAGATAGACCCGCGGGGTCTACCGCTAACGGGTAGGATGTTGTCTGAAATATCTGTCCCAGAGGATATAAAGGAAGTGCTCACCGCGTTGGTGGATCTTCGATCCGATCCTGTCGTGGGGGCATCGAATCGGTAGGAATCGATCAAAAACATAGGAGGGATAGATAAAAACCATGGCCACTTCAAAAACCACGGCATGGACCGTGAAAGATGATCGCCGGTATGATACCCGCCATCATTGGGTCAAGACCGGGGAACGATTACTAACGGTGGGGATCACGGATTATACCCAGGATACGGCGGGGGAGATTCTCTATGTCGCGTTGCCCGAGCCGGGCACGACACTGGTTCAGGGGAAGCCCTTTGGATCGATTGAATCCGGTAAGTGGGTTGGACAATTATATGCTCCCTGCGATGGAACTGTTATTGCGGCGAATGATCAATTGGCACAGGAGCCCGACTTGCTGAACCGGGACCCATATCAAACCGGATGGTTAATTAAAATGGTCGCCTCATCCGAAGATGCCTGGGAAAATTTGCTGACTCCCGACGCGTATCGTGAACACTTGGCGGGTTTGGACGAGCCGGGTAATGGCTAATCGATGGCGACTTTTAGATCTGGGGCCGTTGCCGGCATGGCGCCAAATGGCTTTAGATGCCGTCGTGATACGTCATCGGGCTCAAGGCAAGACGCCAAACACCTTGCGATTTATGCAGTTTCAGCCCCATGCGGCACTGGTGGGCTATCACCAAGCTCTATCGCGGGAAATACACCAGGACGTGGCTCACCGGTTGGGCATTGAATTGGGACGTCGGATTACGGGGGGCGGCGCCATTTATATGGATGCTCGCCAATTAGGCTGGGAGATCTGTTTAGGACAGGAGGTTGACGCGTTATCGGTCGACCCGGATGCGGTGTACCGAACACTCTCCGAGATTGTCGTACAAGCGCTGAAGCGTTGGGACATTCCTGCACAGTTTCGGCCCGTCAACGATGTTGAAGTAAAGGGCAGAAAAATTTCCGGAACGGGGGGCGTGCAGTGGGACTCCGCGTTCATATATCAAGGCACCTTGCTCGTCGATTTTGACGTGGCGACCATGCTCCAGGTACTCAAACTACCGATCGAGAAACTTACGGATAAAGTGATTCGATCATTTCAGGAACGTGTCGTCACCATGGCGGAACTGTTGGGACAGGCGCCGCCGATGATGGAGGTGAAGGCCGCCATCATCGAGGCATTGGAGCGGGTGCTGGATGTTGAACTGGTCCCAGGGGTGCTAACCGAGGAAGAAGAGCAAGACTGGCTTACCAGTCAAGAATCGTACCGGCAGCCCGATTGGATAGACAGGCGGCGACCGCCGCACCCGGATTACCGATTGGTGGAAGTGGCATATAAAGCTCCCGGGGGTCTTATGCGCGCGGCATTGCAATTGGATGAGTCGAGACAACGGATTCAACGCGCCTTTATCACCGGAGATTTTTTCGTTGAACCCCACCGCGCGGTGCTGGATTTAGAGGCCGAGCTCAAAGATGCTCCAATGCAGGTGGGGGCGCTTCAGCAACGTATTCATCGGCACTATGCTGCGGGTCCGAAATATTTGGGGGTGACCGAAGAACACTGGATGAACCTATTGCGAAAAGCCTTAATGACTGATCCGGCCAGAGATTCATCCGGCCACACAGGAGGACTGATAGCCCATGGCGACGCGTGAAGAATTACCTGTTATTGAACCCCGGCCTATTGATACCGATACGCCCGAAAGTCCCCAATATGTGATGACATCCCTAGCCGGGGCAATTACCTTAGGCATGGAAAAGGGGAAATTTGCCCGTTCCGAAACGGTGCTGCGTGGTCTCAATATTTTAATGACCTACAAAGAGAACTGCGTGGCCAATTGTTCCTATTGCGGGGTGTCTCGGGAGCGGCGCGTGCCGATGAATACGTTGCTGAAGC
>JAKAAL010000513.1 GCA_021802375.1 Bacillota bacterium
GATCGGGTCAAGGGCTAACTGCTCTTGGCTACGAGTTGTGATGGGACCTTGGCCACAACGGCGCAATTCACATCGGTCCGTGTGGTCTGCCACAACACCTTGCAGATAGCCTTGGGGGATCGGGAAGGCATGGTACGAGTCCCGCACTCAACGCAGTTTGACCCGGAGGCGGTGAAACGCTCGTTAGGAGTGGCCGGTAGTCAGTGGGGAGCCTTCCAAGACCAGATTACGGCCTTGGCGGACTGTAAGGTCAAGCGCTGGGATGTCATGCGCTATATAAGCACCATCCTGGGGGACCCTGACAAACCGCTACCAGAGCAACGCAATGAGCGCGCCATGAAAAAAGTCGTCGATCTCTTTGCCCACGAAGGCCAGGGTTCCCGTCTCCTTTCCACTCAAGGAACCGCTTGGGGGCTTGTGAACGCCGTCACGGAATATGTCGACCATCACCGCCGGGCTCGCAGTCAGGACAGCAGACTGGATTCCGCCTGGTTTGGTCCCGGAGCGGCTTTGAAGGCTCGTGCGTTTACCGAGGCGGTAAAACTCGTGGCCTAACCCGTTCCATCCGTCTGTCATCACCCACGGCCCCTAGGATCGTTCTGGGGGCCTTCTTCTTTTCTTGGAGGCTCTATGAGTGCAGTCCGTTTGGTATCCACCAAAGACCTATCCCGGGATGATTGGCTTGCCTTTCGCCAAAAGGGGATCGGAAGTAGTGATGCCGCCGTTGCCATTGGCATTTCACCCTACAAATCGCCATTGGCCTTGTGGCTTGAGAAGACCGGCCGTCAAGAACCGGAGGATCTATCCACCAAAGAGGCGGTGTTTTGGGGAACCACCCTCGAACCGATTCTGGCCGAGGTCTATCAGGAACGTACGGGAAAGAAGGTCCGTAGGGTTCCTCAGATCCTTCAACACCCGAAAGAGCCGTACATGTTGGCCAATCTTGATCGGGCCATTGAAGGCGGCGGCATCTTGGAAATCAAGACCGCAGGGCTTCGGAGTGAACGCCAATGGGAAGAAGGTGTGCCGTTTGCCTATCAGGTCCAGGTGTTGCACCAGTTGGCGGTAACCGGAAAGGCCTGGGCGGATGTGGCGGTGCTCATTGGCGGCCAGGAGTTCCGGATCTATCGCGTCGAGCGGGACGAAGCGCGCATTGATGCTCTCATCGATCGGGAACGCCAGTTCTGGCACTACGTCACCCATGACACGCCACCCCCGGTCGATGGGTCAGAGTCTAGCCATAAGGCCTTGGCCGCGCTCTATCCTTGTGATGACGCCCCTGTGGTGGATTACTCCGACAAGGACGAGTCCAACGCTTTGTTTGCCTGTCTCGTCGCGACTCGTAAGGAGCGTCAGGCCTGTGAACACCAGGAAGCGCTCCTAGAGCAGCAAGTCAAAGAACTCATTGCCGAGGCCCAGGGAGCCCTTTTCGCAGGCGGTAAGGCATTTTGGAAACAGACTAAGGCCAGCCATCGGCTCGACGTCGAGAAGCTCACTGAAGACCATCCAGAAATGATTCAGGCCTATACCCTGGAAAAACCGGGACCACGTCGATTCACCATCCACGAAGGAGTCATACCATGATCAAAGGCTTAAGCATCACACCACCCATTCTTGGCCGTATTGCCATAGGAAAGGTCGTCGAGAAAAACGGGAAACGCCTGCCGGAGAAAGACGACGCGTTTACGATCACGACCCAGGTCCAGCAGAAAGACGGCTGGCTTCTCCATCCCTTGCAGCAAAAACTGGCGACCCTTAATCCCTCTGGGAAACTGCGCACCATTCCTGTGACGGTGCTCTTCAACGACCCAAGCTTGAACCTCCGTGCCCAGTACAGCCTCTTTGACCGCAAATCGGGCCGCATGCTCTGTGTCGGTAATGGGGATACTGCCAAGCGGTCAAGCCCGGAAGGTCTCAAAAGCGTACCCTGTCCAAGCCCTGAAGCCTGCCCCCTAGGTCAAGAACTGGGGTGTAAGCCCTATGGCCGGCTGAACGTCCAGATCAACGGTCAAGACGATGAGCTGGGAACGTTCGTGTTTCGGACTACGGGCTATAACTCCATTAGGACCTTAGCGGCTCGACTCCAGTATTATCATGCCTTGAGTCATGGCAAGACGCGGTTCCTACCCTTAAGTCTGAAGCTTCGTGCCAAATCCACGACGCAATCTCACCGCACGCCGATCTATTATGTGGATCTCGTGCTGCGAGAGGGAATGAGCCTTTTGGAGGTGTGGCCCAAAGTCAAAGAGGAGGCGGCAAAAGCCGAGACGGCTGGACTCGACTTTGCAGCTTTGGAAGAAAGCGCTCGACAGGGGCTCAGTAATGGCGCCTTCGAGGAGTCGGAAGAGGATCAGCCCGAGGTACTGGCCGAGTTTTTCCCGGAAGTCGTTTCCGAGAAAGCCGAGACTGAGGGGGTAGTGGCCGAAGAGTCAGGGGCTAACACGGAGGTTCCCGTTACGCAGCCTAGGACGTCTTCCGAGCCACATTCACTCACACCTGTTCCCACAAGGCGCGTGAGATAGTAGAAGGCCCCTGGGATGTTCCAGGGGTTTTTAGGCAGACCTAATGAGCCACAGAGACGGTTGGCAAGCATATGGCTTTACCTCCTGTCCGAGCCACATCCCCGCAGTTACGCGTTTGCGGCCGATACAGATTATTGGCGCAAGAGGCCCAGGAACTCTTTGGTGCCCGTGAGGCGAAGTAATCGCTGACGGGCTAGCATTACTGGCTTATTGTAAGACTCCGGATAATCAGCAAACAGTTCAAGCCAACTGGCGCGCTCTATTTTCCGATCTCCGTGGTATATACAGTACTCGTGGGCGATGAGATTTCTTGCCCGTTGAACTTGGCGAATTACGGGCAGAGCAGAAATGGATTTATACGACTTCTTGTACGGCAGCTTCTCTAAGTACCCGAATTCGTTCTTCAAGACTCAGGCGCTCCAATATCAAATTGTAAAAATCCGGGGCTCGCTCCGGAGTAGAGAAGTAAATCCCGATCGCGAAGCCAATGAATGCGTCGAAAAATGCGGCGTCTTTCATTACGCGAGAGCGGACGTCGTCTCGGTTAAGAACTTCTGTGATGGCCTCAAGATTCATAGGGCTGCGCCGGACACGTCAGGTTAGATGCTGCTTCGACGAAGAGTAGCATTAACAGGGATGCAATCCGGAGCGCACTGCTAGTCACTTTTGTTACATGACGTATAATGGTCCTCCGGTTACTGACCTCCATCTGGCCACGTTCCACTGCTATCACCGATAAACCTGGCCTCGCAAACGCGGCAAACATCAAAGATACTCGTCGTCCCGGCTGCCATGAAATCCACAACTTTGAGAAAGACCGCATCTTTTGAGATCCGAGTGTCTTGTGCGGATCTTATCGCTCAAAAGGTCCTGGCATTTGCGGCACGGAGATTGAGTCATACTGGCCTCTCAATTAACGGAGAAACAACTGCGCCGTTTAGCAGCTGCTAATGCGTAGGCGGCGCCACTCAGGTTTTACCCCCCCGGATACGCGGACCTTCAAAGGGCATCTCGCTTTTTCATGTTCGCACCGCTCAATCTGAGCATTATGCTTGAGTGGCCTAGGATGTGCAAGCATTTCTGTAGGCATATGCTTGCACATTGCCGATGCTACAACTATAATGCAAGCACGGCATGCATGCACGTCTCGAGAAGGAGAACTTTATGGTAGATGCGACTAATGAAAAAGACGCGTCAAAGGTGAAAGCGGGACTGGCCAGAGCGGACGCCCTGACTCAGGAGGAAAGAACTGATATCGCTCGAAAAGCGGCACAAGCGCGCTGGAATACGGAACGAGCCCCGTTAGAACCTCAGGAAATCAGGGAACCCGAGGACGACCAAATTCTTGTCGAATCGACCAAAAAATTGCCGATCGCCAGATGGCGCGGCGCCCTGAATATCGTTGGTATCAACGTGCCTTGCTATGTCTTGGATAATGGCCAAAAGGTTATCGGCCGCACATCCGCCACCGAGGTTTTAACGGGAATTAAAGGCGGCGGGGATCTCGAGAAATATATAGCTGTAAAGGCGCTAGAACCCTTCATAAACAAGGAGTTAATCCTCGAGAGATTGGTACCATTTCGGCTACTTGAGGTCGAAGGTCTAGATAAGGCCGTTAAGGGACTGCCGCATGACCTCATGATTGAGCTTTGCCAGGGCCTTGTCGCTGCATTGCAAGCATCACTAAATCCGAGCTCGCCGCACCCAAAACTGACCGAACGGCAGCAGCAAATGGCTATGCAGGCAACTATTTTTCTATCTGCCTGCGCAAAAGTCGGCCTCGAGGCCCTGATTGATGAGGCGACTGGTTACCAATACGAACGCGCTGAAGATGCGCTGCAAGTAAAATTGAGGGCGTTTATAGCGGATGAATTGAGAGCTTGGGAAAAGACCTTTCCAGACGAGCTTTGGGCGGAATTTGGGCGACTAACAGGCTGGCAAGGGTCGCTTCATGCAAGAGATCGG
>JAKAAL010000514.1 GCA_021802375.1 Bacillota bacterium
AGAGGGATGGGATTGCACCTTTTATGGGCGCAAGCACTGGGACTGGCGGGATGGTGGCTGCTCTGGGCCGGATTTGGTCAACGCGCGTTAGCATCACAAAAACTTTCGCGTCACCTGCTGCTTTATGTATTAGGGATCACGTGGGGATTGGGATGGATTACGATGCCTTTAGGCCCCAGCGCCCATTCGTTGAACGTGGGACTCGCGGTTTTGGGTGTGTTGGCTTTGGGATGGGGATATCGCCATGGTTCCCCGGGTTGGTGGATTGGATGGCTGGCGCTGGGCGTACTTGCGACATGGGCGCGTGGTTTGGCCCCTGTCAACGCCCCGCACGCGAGTGTCATGTCGTGGCTGGGTCCAGAGGCCATCGCCTTGGGTCTGCTAGCGGCTTTGATAGGAATGGAGCCGGTGGGAAGCACCGTCATAGCCATTGGGGCAGCAACCGTGGCCAATGAGGGAGTAGAGGGATATTTTATTAGAAGGGGTTTTATGCCATTAACACGTTATGCAACGTACAGCAGGCGAGAAGTTCACGACTTTTTCGATCCGTTCACGGCGTTTACCCCCCAGACAGGCACCTGGGGTTTACACGGCACAGTGCGAATTCCAGAAAGGCCGCGTGACTGGGTCTTTTTTGTAACCTTCGGTCAGCGCCAAGGGCATCACCAATTCGATGAGGGGATTTCGTCCGACGGCATTTTGACGTGGCAGTCACAACCACATCAAACACTACGAAGCCGTGAAATTCAGGAATGGGTCCAGCATGACCATCTAAGTGATAACATTTTTTTATTCCTCCGAACTGCTGCCCGGATTCCCTACTGGTACTTGGGACGACTAGCTTATGTCGACCATGACCTGGAACAGGAAGAACCGGTCCACTTTCATTGGCAGATTCTCGATTGGAATCCCCCAGCAAAGACGGCCGCAGCATTACGGATACACCAACAGCCTCAGGCACAAATTTACCGAGTGACAAACCCTGGCCCGATTCCATCACTAGGCAAACGCATGCGGACGGCGGGAGTAACGTCTGAGAAATTTCGGCAAGGGCCACGCGATTATTTGGCAGCAGCTAAAGAAAACTCCGAGTTAGGACTGTGGGGCGAAACCTGGGTCCTCCACTATGAGCGGAACAAATGGGCTGACCAGCCAAGAGCACTTGCGAAAATTGTTCATATCTCAGCCAATGTCGGAGACGGTCTGGGATACGATATTCGATCTATATCCCAAAATGGTTCCGAGCGGTTTATCGAAGTCAAAACTACCCGTGGGGGTCCCGCTACCCCGTGGTTCATAACGCCGGCAGAACTAAAATTTTCTACTGAACATCCTAACACCTATGCTCTCTATCGCTTATATAATGCGGATCCGGGTAACGGGACAACGGATTTCTTTGTGCTCGAAGGTGACCTACGAGCCTACGTTGACCTGGAACCGGTTGCGTTTCAGGCACGACTTAGCACGACTTAGATCGTAAGGATTATGAGATTCCCCGTCTAGGATGACGGTGGATGCAGTACGGAGGGTCAATCTATATCGTTCTCAAGCCGACGCCAAACTGGGAGGCATTACCGAGCGCAATACGCAAAGAGCTGTCGGTTGGGTATTACCACGTCCCGGGAGCCGTGCGGTTCGAGGGGAAAAGTGACTAGATTCGACCACAGCGAGTCAAGTCATGAAGAACAATGATAAAGCTTGATGAAGTGAAGCCCTAGACCATTATAAATTTTCCCGTGTCACTTCTTAGCTGGCGTTTGCCTGGATTCGGTCGACCTCGGCTTGCATGTCCGCCGGTAACGGAATGAGCTTTAGCCTGATATCTTCATGAAGCCGACCACAAAGGTCACCCCAGTGTGGTCCCTGTACAACGCCTTAGACGACCATCATTTTCTCACAGCGACGATTCTGGATCCGCGTTTGGCGGTGCAAGCGGACATCGTGATCCCGGCCAAAACGAAAGCCAAATCCTTGGCAGCATCCCTAGTAAGCACATTGAAAAAGCACCAGGAAGTAACGACCGAGACCGCAAAGTCGCAGTACCGCCAACGACTGTCAGACCTCGGGGTGCCGGACACGTTGGTCGGCCTAGCGATTGGAAAACTACTACGGTACACATGTCGTTTTGGGTTGGCCTCTTCCAACGGCGTGGGACGGAATGTCTCGTCGCCATCAGTGCCATTCATGGGAAGTTTGATGCCAACAGAAGCCAATCGTTGACAGAAAACATGGCGTTTGTTCGCAAGGCGATCGGTGCCGATAATCTTGGAATGGACTAGGGTAGCCGTCCCACATCACCATCTTCCCTTCTATCGCTCATGGGACCGCACCTAAATTGTCGTGGGCGTCGGTTGGGTGTTGACCTAGCGAATTGACCCGTGCTGGTTCGGGAGCTAAGGTTTGGGAGCGTCAACGCAGGGAGGCCAGGTCATAGGGTTGGCTAGACCATCGCCTGACCTCTCCGGTCGATCAAAACCAATCTCATTAACCGAGTTAACGAATTGCGCATGTTGCAATTATCACTCTACCCCAGGGCCATATCGTATAATGACAACCATCGCACTTGACGCATGGGGAATTTTAGGCGGCGGTGTAAAGAGGGAGGAATGATTTCTGGAACGCTTGCGCTATTTGGTTTTCGCGGGACTTTTAGCTGCATTGACGGCAGGGGGCGCTCTGACGGCGGTGAGTTTGCCTTTTTTGAGTCCCGTGCCGTTCACGCTCCAAGTGCTCGCGGTGTTTTTGACGGCAGGTCTCTTGCCGCCGCGTTATGCGATGTTGAGTCAAGCTGTGTATCTTCTCGTGGGCGCGCTGGGCGTCCCGGTTTTTGCCGGGGGGCAGCACGGATTGGGAGTATTGGTGGGGCCATTTGCCGGCTATCTTTGGGCGTATCCGGTTGCGGCCGGTTTGGGCAGCGTGGTGGCCCATCGCCGACGACGCGGCGCCTTGGCGGGCGGGTTGATCGTGGCGCTTCTCATCGTGTATGCGGGAGGATTTCTGGGGTTGATGGTGGGGGCGGGAATGAGTCCGCTCAAAGCGTTTTTGGCGGGAGTGCTGCCCTTTATTGGCTGGGATGCCATCAAGGGCGTTATCGCCTATCCCATTATCACGCAGCTGACCGCTTTGGTGGGTGAGCCTCATCGCCTAGGAAGAGCGGCTTAGAAGAGCTCAAGAGGATGGGCGCGTTCGCGTACGCTAAAAGATGCCACAGCGGGCCCCTCTCGCATGTCGCTCCGATTCGGGTGTTCGTGCCGACGAAAACGCTGCGGGGAGCTCCGCCGGTTTTTCCCCGCAAAAACCCGACCCTTTTCGCTATGACGATGGGTCTTCATCATCCCAGTTGCCCGCATGGTAAGCGGCTAAATGCTCGCCTACGGTAAAGCCTTCTCCTGCATCGCCTGATGCCGATGAAGACGCTTCTTCCCCTCTCCGCGCATCTTCTTCGTCGGCTTCCCGTTTGGATAACGAAATTCGCTTGGCCTCGGGGTCTACATAAAGGACCTTGACCCGCACGGTGTCACCAACTTCCACTACTTCGCCAGGGGTGCCAATCCGGTGGTCCGCCAATTGAGAAATGTGCACCAGTCCATCGACGCCCGGTTCTAGCTCGACAAACGCGCCGAATGTGGCGAGACGCACAACTTTTCCGGTATAGATCTGGCCCTCTTGATAGCGTTCGGTGATGGTTTCCCAGGGATTGGGCTGTACTTGTCGCAATCCCAACGAGATTTTTTCTCGTTCCCGATCCAAGCGCAGCACTTTCACTTTGATGGTCTGACCTTCATGCAAAATTTCTGACGGATGCTGAATCCGACCCCAAGACATTTCGGAGATGTGCAAGAGACCATCTACGCCGCCTAAATCGACGAAGGCGCCAAAATCGGTCAAACTTTTCACAGTCCCCTCGCGCACCTGGCCTTCTTCGATTTCTTCCCAGAGAATCTCTCGCTTGGCTTTGGACTCTTCTTCCAGGACGAGACGGCGAGACAAAATCGCTCGACGCTTCGAACGATCAAGCTCAATCACCCGCACCCGCAAGATTTGGCCCAAAAACGGCTTCAGGTCATTGACAAATCCTTGGGCGACGTGAGATGACGGCACAAATCCGCGTAGCCCCACATCCACTACCAAGCCTCCGCGCACGACTTCCGTCACCGGGGCTTCCAAGACTTCACGAGAATCCAAGGCGGCCTCTAAGCGATCCCAAGCGGTGACTTCGTCCGCTCGGCGCTTCGATAGGCGTAACATCCCTTCTTCGCCTTCAAAGCCCAACACATAGACAGCGATGGTGTCCCCCAACTTCACTAATTCATCGGCGCGCTCTAAGCGACGATGGCTAAGATCGTGCAGGTGGACAATGCCTTCGGATTTAGCCCCCACGTCCACCAGCACGCTATCCGGCGCAATATGGACGACGGTACCAGTCACGATTTGGCCGGGCCGAACGTCTTCCACCGTTCTCATCCCCATGGACTGTTGCAGAGCCT
>JAKAAL010000515.1 GCA_021802375.1 Bacillota bacterium
ATCGCCGCCATAGACGCTCAAAGCGGTAGGTCATCACTAATGGGTTTTGATTTTCGTACTCCGACATCTCTTCACCCTCCCATAACAAAGGCCCCACCAACGGTGGGGCTCTCTCTGTTTTGTCTACTGTTGGCGCTAATTCATTTTGGCATGGGTTTAGCTAAAATGGCTGCCATCTCAGTCCCTGTGACCGGCTAAGGCTGCTGGCATGACTGGGAATACCCCGCTATTGTGTCTTCAGGTAAAGTAGGCAGGTCCTCCCGTGAGGAGAAAAGAGGAGCAATGCAGGGGACTCGTCCCCTGCACCCCTACGCTCGCCGCGAGGCAGGCCCAGCAAGGGATTGCTGGGCCAGAACAGAGCGTGGGAATCCGGCCCCACCCGTCAAGGCTCAATGAACGCTGCGCGGCCTTGACGGGGATGCAGTCTGGGGCACGGGGGCATCAAGCGGACTCCCCCACCGCGTGAACGGGTGGCGGGGTCGGTGATCAGCGAAGACACCGGTTCTTGTCGTCTAGTCGGCATCCCAGAACTGCTGGAGCCAGCGTTGGCGCGCCAACGGTTCCGATGGCCACCACTGCCGGGGAACCCGGCGCGGATCGTACCAGTGCCAGAAGGCATAGAACCGATACAGGGTCTCCACCTGACGTGCGAGTTGGCGAGGCGTTCTGTCCAGGCGGGTCATGGTCGCAGCCCAGGCGTGCCAATCGGCCCCGGTGGCGGTGGTCCAATGTTGGTCGACCGCACGTAACCCATTCCACGCATCCGCAAGGTGGGTCGCTTCCCGCCGTAAACGCCGGGGGGATTGGTCCTGCCAGGCCCAGAATGTGAGAAAGGTCTCACATCCCGGTTCGCGGAAGCCCTGAGGATCCCACACGACCGCCCACGGGCGGTCCGACCAGGATTCGACACGAAACTCTTCTCGGGTCCTCATCCGTCATCCCTCCAATCGCCTACGGCCCGTTGCATTTGGGGCTCGTCCACGATCCGTAAATGCTGACTTTCGGCGTCCCACAACGCCCCCGTCGCCCAGTGGTTAATAACGCGGGGCAAGCCCCGCGATTGGACGGCTAAGACTTTCAGGGCGGACGGCGTAAACAGGGCTTGGGTGACGCCGGCCTGCTGCAGTTGATGGGCGACATAGGCGGCCGTTTCGGCTTCGTTGAGACCCGTGAGATGAAAACGCAACCCCACCCGTTGGTAAATCGCTTCAAAGACCTTGAGGCGTAACGTGGCCCGCAGATCGGGCTGCCCCACCAGAATGCAAGTGAAGGGGGTCACGGCATCCATCGCGGTATTCAGAATGAAGCGCATCTCATGGACCATACCGGGAGGCAAGTGCTGTCCTTCATCGAGGACAATCACGGGCGCCTTGTGTTGATGCTGGTAGAGATCCGTCATCAATGCGAGAAATTGGCGCCGCGCTGGGGATCGCTGAAACGGCGCGGTGACCCCCGCCGCCTCGAGCACTGGGCTGTAGAAATCGTACGGCGTCAAGTGGGACTCTGCAACGTAAAACACGGGATGCACAGTGGGATCCAGTTGAGCGGCCAGATAGCGTACGGCACTGGATTTCCCGGATCCCACCTCCCCGGTCACCACGCCGAACAGCCGTCCCTCCACCATCAGGTGGAGGCGGGCGGTCAGTTCCTGAAATTGGGCGCTCAAAAAAAAGTCGCCGATAGGGAGCTCTTTACTAAACGGCATGCGGGAAAATCCCCAATAGGCGAGACTCATGACGGATCCTCCTCGTGCGTGCTCGGCGATGTGGGTTGCGCATAGCGCATTGTGGCCTGCTGGTGTGCCGTCTGAGCTGCTTTGCGTTCCCGGGCTAAGGTGGCCAGATTGAGACCCGTTCGGGGGGCCTGGGGTGGCCGATCGGTCGCCGGCACTTCTCGATGGCGATGATGGTGGAGCACTCACGGGACCGCATCGGCATAGGTTCGCCCCTGATAGCAGATCTGAATCCGTTCGAGGGTATAGGGATCGTACCGGCATTCCACCGATTTCCCTGTCAGGGCGAGATCGACTGCATACCGGTTGCCGGCGAGCTGAATCACCCCGGTTTTGTCCACTTTGCGGATCTCTTGCCAGAGGAAGATGCGTGGGATTTCTGCGACCGGCCGGGTCCGGGCTGGTCCGTGTTCGGCTAAAGACCGTTCCCACGCCGCTTGCGGCGTGGTGCCGAGGGCACGATGGATTTGTTGATGATAGCTTTGATCGACCCACGCCTCCCCATAGGCATTGAGATCGTCCAGCGTCCGACATTGCCCTTGATCGATTAAGGCTGGCCACTCATGGGTGAGTTGTGGGTCGACCCGACGGAACAAACGTTCGATTTTGCCCTTCCCACTGGGACGATACGGGGTGCTGTGACGCAGGTCAATCCCCAGTTCGCTGCAGACCCGGGCCAGATCATGCGAGGCGTACACGGCCCCATTGTCCACGTGAATCATTTCGGGAATCCCATGCCGTACAATGGCCCACTTCAAGACTTCTTCGAGACGCGGCCGATTCTCATCGAAGAAAAAGCGGCTGCCCACCAAATACCGTGTGGCATCATCAATAAAGGCGATCAGAGAGACTTTTTTGCGGCGATCCGGGTGATCCGGATCCGGCAACCGCAACGTGAGCTGGGTGTCCCCCTGTAATTCCGCCAGGGCATAGGGGGCTTGCCGGCGCCGAAACGTCTCGGCGGGTGGCGCGGCCTGGTAGGCCGCGGCGTGTCGTTGACGCAAATGATAGGTCAGTGTACTGTGGGCGAGACTGCCGGGGGCGATTTCTCCCGCCCATTCCAACAGTGGAATAATCATCCGGGCACTGCGGTGGGGATCTTCGGCCCGTAGGGCCATCGCCCGTTCGAGTACCGCGGGGTCCACCCGTCGTAGCGGGTGGGGACGGGTCTCCGGTTTCAACGCCTCCAGCCCCCCCGTCCGATAGGCAGCTACCCAGCGTAACAGCGTGCGGGGATGCACCGGACGCTCGTGTCCATCCGGCCAGTACCAGTGTTGTGCCACTTGCTGTGCGATGAGCGCCCGTTGTTCCCCAAACGCTAAGGTGCGGCTCACAATCGGCGCAATGACGGTGTAACGGAATTGTGCCACCACCTCAGGTGGTGTCGATCTAGCCCCCGTTAAATGAACACGAGCGATCTCTCTCGACGATTTTCTTACAATTTCATTGATTTCTGGATTTCAAGAACTTCTCGCTGCGCGAGAACCGATTTATCGAGGAGTTTTTGGTGGACAGGGCATCCGATATCCGAACCCTCCCTGCTCTTCGTTGCGTGTGTTGGAGCCTGGGGGAAATGTCGACGAAAAGCACCGCCCTCGGGGCGGGGACTCCGGTTTCGGACGTTCGCGATGCGAGACGCCTCGAAATCGGAGTGATAAGGGGAGAGCATATCGGAGCCAGGACGACAGGGGTGACCCCGGGTCGATGGGCTTAAGGCGGTCACCCCTGAGCAGCGACAGGAAATTCCTCCGCGCGATCCCTGGTTCCATCCTGTCCATCCCTCCCCAGAGCCCTCAGGTTATAGGGACGGATGCCCCGACTTGGCGGGTAGGAAGTCGAGAGGCCGAGGCGCTTCTCGCCATGCGAAGAAAACGCTCGGGAATCGCTGAGACGGGAACGGGCAGGGCACTATGGTGGTGAAAGGGCCCACAAACAAGCGGCTCGTTTTCTCATTTGTATCACATGTATGACATGTATGACATGTATATCGATGGGTGGGGGCGCTTCCCGCGCCATCGTACCCCTGCACCAGTGTTTATCGCGTCCTCCTGAGAGTCATGGGGACGCCCGTCATGCCTAGACGCGCAAGGGAATCCACTGGGCCAGTCCCGCCGCCACCCGGGCCCGCATTTCCCTGGGGGACCGGTAATCTAACCGACGATGAATGCGGATCGTGTTGTAGTGATGGATCCACTGAGTGACGACGCGATAGGCCTCTGCGTAGGTCATAAACTCTTGACGGGCCAAACATTCCCGTTCCCATGGGGCATGCCACGATTCGATATAGGCATTGTCATGCGGACTATGGACCGGGATCCGTTCATGGTCCAGGCTTAACGTGTGACACTGCTGCTCAAACTTCGCCGCAATGCATGGCGGCCCATTGTCCGTCCGAATGACCGGCGGTTCCCCCCATTCCGCCTGCCGTACGGCGACGGCCTGAGCCAGGATCCGGGCGGCATCCACCGCTTTACAGGTCAATCCGATGTGATACGCAATAATACTGCGGTCGCAGACATCAATGATCCCTTGCCGAGAGAAAAATCGGTCTTCCCCTACGATGTAGCCATATTTCAAGTCGGTCTGCCACAGCTGATTCGGACGCGTAATCACCCCATTGCGCGGCAGTCGCCGCGGATGGACGGTTTTCCGCTGTCGTTGAGGCCACAGGAGTGCCATCTCGCGACAGAGGCGGTACACTTTCTTTTTGTTAATGGTGAGACCGTACCGCCGTCGCAGACGCCACGTTAAT
>JAKAAL010000516.1 GCA_021802375.1 Bacillota bacterium
AAACCTCCCGTTTGACGCGATCAAGCCGCGCTTTGCTGGCTTGCATACGTTAGCCCCCTCTCAACCAATTAACCTCAGAAAATGATGAAATATCCGGCCTAGTACTTGAGACTTGCTTACCGCTTGGGCGGCCAGGAGTCTTCGGGTGGCTAAAGACTTACCATTCTCGGTGACCAAGACGCTGCCAATCACTTGCCCCCGGCGAACGGGAGCCGTGAGCGGAGGAACAAGGCGTACTTGAACTTTAATAGAACTGGCTTGTCCCCTGGCCACGGTGAGGTCCAAAGCTTGAGGCATCACAGCCGCCACCGTGTTGGCCACTCCCTGTTTGACGGCCACGGACCCCATCTGCTGGTGGCGGTTGGCGATATGAACCGTTTGATAGTGTTCAAATCCCCAAGACATGAGAGATTGAGCGGATGTAAAACGGGCCTTGGAAGAGGGAGCTCCCAAGACCACAGCCACCATCCGCGTGGCTCCCCTTCGGGCCGTGGCCACCAGGCAGTAGCCCGCGGCCGTGGTGTATCCCGTCTTAAGCCCATCGGTTCCCGGATAGCTTGATAGCAGACGATTATGATTAACCATCCACAAATGGCCGCCTTTGCCGTCTCGCACGGAACGGTCCTGTCGCATGGAGGTGTAATGCATCAATAAGGGAATTTTTACGGCGGCCTGGGCGAGCTTGGCCATATCACTGGCCGTGGTATAGTGGTCCGGCCAGTCCAATCCATGGGGATTGGCAAAGTGGGTGTCGGTCATGCCTAGGCTCTTGGCCATGCGGTTCATTTCTGAAACAAAGTGCGTCTCGCTTCCGCCAAAAAATTCAGCCAAGGCATAGGCTGCATCGTTGGCGGAGGCGATCGCAACCCCTTTGAGAAGATGATCGATGCTGATGTGTTCCCCGGGTTCGAGCCAAATTTGCGACCCATTCACGCGAAAGGCATCGTCTGAAATGGCGACGTACTCATGCACATTCGCCCGCTTTTGTTGGATTGCCCGGCACACCAGGTAAAGCGTCATCAGCTTGGTTACAGAGGCCATGGGCAGTTTTCGGTGAGCTTGATAACCGAATAGCACTCGACCGCTGGCGGCGTCCACCAGTTCCGCCGCCTTCGCCGAAAAGGGCGGTGGAGCCGGGGTGGTCTCAGCATCACAGACCGGGGCTAACGACCACGGCAAGAGTATTCCAAAAACACTTAAGGTGAAGCGCACCCATTTCCGCATTGCTTACCCCCTTTTCTTTTGACCGCCCTAGTGTGAGCGAGAGATCCGGGGTTGATACAGGAAAGCGGCCGCCAACTTACCCAATCCTCACCAAGGTTGGCTGCCCTAGGCTCGGGGATGATGCGCGTCATATTGAGGACGAAGCCTTCGTCGGTCCACATGGGTATAGATTTGGGTGGTGGCAATATCCTGGTGGCCCAAAAGTTCTTGCACGGAACGCAAATCTGCACCATTTTCCAGCAAATGCGTGGCGAAGGAGTGCCGCAGCGCGTGGGGATACAAGCGGTCGGCATCTAAGCCGAGAGCGTGCGCCCGCGCCTTTAAGATCTTCCAAAATCCCTGACGGGTTAGGGATCGACCGCGAGCACTTAAAAACAAGGCATTAGGACTGTTCTTCACCACTAGGCGCGGCCTTCCCTCCTCCACATAGGCCGAAAGGGCACGGATCGCGGATCGGCCTAGAGGAACGTAGCGCTCCTTTTTGCCCTTACCTAAGCAACGTATGCGTCCCGGATCGGTCCACCAGTCGTTAATATCCAATCCGGTCAACTCGCTTACCCGCAAGCCAGCCCCGTACATCACTTCAAACATGGCCCGATCGCGAAGCCCTAAGGCCGTGTCCCCGGGAACGCCGGCAATAAGACGATCGATCTCTTCCGAGGTCAATACCGTGGGCAATCCTCGGGGACTTCTCCCGGCCTGTATGCCTTGTGTGGCATCGACCTCGGGCATGTTTTCGTCCCCGATCCCCTGGAAATAGGAAAAATAGGATCGAATCGCGGCCAAACGCCGACGAATGGTCGCATCTTTATGCCCGGCCTGTTTTTGGTCCGCAAGAAATTCCACGATGGTTTCACGTTGTTCAAAGGCTCGCGCACGGAGCTTGGCGTACTCTAGATAGATAACCAGATCGCGGCGATACGCCAAAATACTATTCTGCGATAAATTACGTTCGACTTGCAAGTAGTACAAATACTGGGCTAGTTGACGGTCGATCGCAGCGGTGCTCTCCATTCGATACCACCCCCCTAGGGGAACTTCGCGTGATGCCAAGATATTCCTGCTTACCTTCGCTCTTCAGCTAAGACGTTCTCCAGTGGAAAATAGGCCAGGTCGTGAGCCTGGGCGACCGCCTGCATCGTCACTTTGCCGCGAAAGACGTTCAGGCCCTTGGCGAGTGAGGGATCTTGTTTCAGGGCCGCGACCGGACCCAAGGCGGCCAGACTACGCACATAGGGCAGGGTGGCATTGGTGAGCGCCAAGGTCGAGGTGCGGGCGACGGCACCGGGCATGTTGGCTACCGCATAATGCACCACGCCAAATCGGAGATAGGTGGGGCATGAGTGCGTGGTAACCTGATCGATGGTAGCGATGGATCCGCCTTGATCGATAGCTACGTCCACGATCACCGCACCCGGTCGCATCGATTGCACCATCGTGGCCGTCACCAAATGGGGTGCGCGTGCTCCGGGAATAAGCACGGCGCCGATCACCAAATCGGCTTGGGAGACCACTTGGGCCAAATTATAGGCGTTGGACATCAGGGTCTGCACGCGACCTTGGAACAGGTCATCCAAAAAGCGCAGGCGATCGGGATTGACTTCGACAATGGTAACCGCTGCCCCGAGGCCTAATGCCACGCGGGCCGCATTAAGCCCCACGACGCCGCCCCCAACGACCACGACTCGCCCAGGAAGCACTCCCGGCGCTCCAGACAGTAAAATCCCTCGCCCACCATAGGGATTTTCCAAGAAATGAGCCCCAACTTGACTCGCCATGCGCCCCGCAATCTCGCTCATGGGAATCAGCAAGGGAAGGCTGCCGTCCGGTTTTTGCACGGTCTCATAGGCGACGGCAATCATGGCCGAGCGTATGAGGGCTTCGGTTAAGTGTCGCTCAGGGGCTAGATGCAGGTATGTAAAAAGCAGCATATCCTCTCGAAAATACCCATATTCCCCCTCGATCGGCTCTTTTACTTTGAGGATCATCTGGGCGTCTTGCCACACCCCTTGCGCCGATTCTTCGACCCGAGCACCGGCTTTGAGGTATTGATCATTACTGAAACCGCTCCCCTTGCCCGCATCGGTCTCCACCACCACATCGTGGCCGTCGCGAGTAAGCGCCAGGGCTCCAGCTGGGGTCAGAGCGACCCGCATCTCGTCAGTCTTTATCTCTTTCGGTACACCAACTCGCACATTCTTCCCCCTTTCGCGCACGACAGGTCTATACCAGGTTTTTGGTAATCATAACACATTGGGACGAAGGCCGAACGATCTGGAAGATCGTTCCCTGTCGGCGCAAACGCCATACGCTAATGGATGAGGCGGCTAACCTGGAGCAAGAAGGGGGAGCCCACGACCTCTACGGCGGTAGCCCAGAACATGCCTAAGGCCAAGATGAAGCAGACTACGGTGTACGTTGCCAGTGCTTTAAACGGCCGGACGCGGTCGCGCTGGGAGGTTGCCAGTAACGTCCAGGCAAACCAAAGACCCAAGGTGGCCGTCATGACGTACAAGGGCACTAAAAATAGGTTTTGCGTAACCAAAGCCGCTAGGACGATACCAAGGCCGTGTCCTGTTGCTTGAGTCTGCTGCTCTAAAAAGGCGAGGGCGAAGCCGACGACAAAACCTCTTAGGAACAGCATGGCCAACACTAAAGGAATCCCGGCGACGGAGATGCCCAGAAGGTACAACAAGCCAAGACCCTTGAGATTGGTGATGACCGCCGAGCGATAGATTTGCATGGTAAACAAATGACCGCGTTCCCAACTTATCATGCGTTGCAGCCACGCATTCAGTTGTACCCGCTCGGCCACGGTCAGGACTTCGGTGGCCAGCGAACCGAAGAGCAAACCCAAACCAAATACGGCTAAGGTAATTAAAAAATACGGAAGGAATCGGGACCAGTACTGTTCCCATGCCAAACCGAGCCTTGCCGACGAAGTTGTCATGCCTGTCCCCCCTTCGATGAAGCATATGCTCGCGGGGGGAAAATAGACGACCTCAAACCTCAGCGCCGTCTTGGCTTGCTCCGATTGGATGCAGGCCTAGGGATCGGGACATCATGCCAACACCCACCAAACCCCCTCGATCAGGAGGCGGCTCCGTGGGCGATCCTCGGGGAAGAGGTTTCGGTCAACCACCCCGCCCTAAAGGGCGGAGCTTGCAGGTGCCTGCCCCAAAGCAGACCCCGCGTCTGGCCGGTTGACGGCGGCCCTACGGGCAATGTTGCCCGCAGCGATGGTGTCGGCAGGCCCAGCG
>JAKAAL010000517.1 GCA_021802375.1 Bacillota bacterium
GACCCTCGCTCCCCAAACGCCTCGAATTATGATGTTATCATCGTGGATTCGACAGATCCGGTAGGGCCGGCCGAAGGACTCTTTAAGCCAGAATTTTACCAAAGCATCTTCGACGCCTTGGGAGAACATGGGATTATGGTGGCGCAATCCGAATCGCCATTTCTACACCCACATTTAGTGCAACGCGTATTTCATGGGGTGCGCTCTGCCTTTCCCACAACGCGACTCTATCTTGCTTCCGTTCCTACCTATCCAAGTGGGCTCTGGAGCTTTACGCTCGGGGTTAAAGGAGAAATGGCCAGCCAATTACGCCCCGAGTTGTTGGACATGGCCACTCGGTATTGGACTCCGAAATTACAACAGAGTTGTTTTATCCTGCCCCGATTTATTGAAGATCTGGTGCGCTGATGGCAATCGGATTTTATCGGACTGATCGTTTTTTGGGAATGGATAGCCCATGGCAAGAGGCCGACTGGATATATTTTGGAATTCCCATGGATTTCACTGTCTCATTTCAACCAGGTTCCCGGTTTGGACCAACTCGTGTCCGGGAAAGCTCTTATGCCATCGAAACATATTCATGGAGTCAGCAGCGGGATTTGGTCCAAATTAGCGTGCATGACGCAGGGGACTTGGAGTTGCCCTTTGGCAACGTTCCAAAAAGTTTAGAACAGATTAGGAGAGCAGCCGACGAGATCTTGGCTCAGGGGAAACGATTTTTTGGCCTCGGCGGTGAGCATCTGGTTACACTGCCCTTGGTAGAAGCTGTGCTTAAGCTATATCCGGATCTGGTCGTAGTCCACTGGGACGCTCATGCAGATTTACGCGATGAATATTTGGGCGAGCGGTTTTCTCATGCCACGGTGCTAAGGCGCGTGGCGGAAAAATTGTCTCCCGACCATTTATACCAATTCGGAATTCGATCGGGCACGGAGCAAGAAGCCGAATTTGCTAAGCTCCATACCCGATTATATCCGGAAAAGGTATTGGAACCATTCAGCGCCGTGCTGAGCGAGTTGCGGGGACGCCCCGTCTATGTCACCATAGACATTGACGTAATTGATCCGGCATTTATGCCGGGCACCGGAACCCCAGAACCCGGCGGAATCACCTCGCAAGAAGCTCTGGCTGCGCTTCGATTGTTGGCTCAGCTAAACGTGGTGAGTATGGACTTAGTCGAGGCGATGCCTCAGGCGGATCTTTCCCAGCGATCCGGCGTGTTGGCTGCGAAAATGGTTCGGGAGGCGTTGTTGGCCGCGGGGATTCCCTAGTAGCAGTGTGGAGGTTTTATCATGACGGTGTTTTCTCGGATGGGGGAGGCGCAAGCTCATATAGCGCAGGCCCTGGACCGCATGTTGCGAGACAAAGGTTTTGCGCAACTGACTTCTTATATCAGTGTGGATCGACCGACCGAAGAAGGTCATGGAGATTTGACGTCCAACGTAGCGCTTAAGGTGGCTCGAATAACAAAAATCGCACCTAAGGAATTGGCGGCCGAACTGGCCAGAAATTGGCCCCACGATGGCATTGTCGAACATGTTAAAGCAGCTGGTGCGGGATTTTTAAATTTCACGTTACACACTCGATGGTTAGCCGAGGTGATTAATTATGTCAGGGTGAACCGGGAACGATATGGCGCCAGTGATGTGGGACATTCGGCCAGGGTTTTAATCGAATTTGTTTCCGCAAATCCAGTGGGACCAATGGTAATTGTTAACGGGAGAGCCGCCGCCGTGGGCGACAGCATGGCGAGAATTATGAACAAAGCCGGATATGTTGTGCATCGGGAGTTTTATGTAAACGACGGGGGCAATCAGGTACTGACCTTAGGCCATGCCATTTGGCTTCGACTCCGGGAAATGGCTGGTGAAGAGGTGCAGAGTACATGGCCGGAAAATGTCTATCCAGGTGCCTACGTGAAGGATGTAGCAGAGCAGTGGCATCATGATCATCCGGAATTGCTGTTAGATCAACTCAATGAGCAGAGTTGGGAACTGTTAGGCGATTGGGGAGCGAGGGTATTTCAAAAACAGCACGAGACCGTGTTAAGGCAATTCGGTGTAGAATTTGACCGTTGGTTCCATGAAAAAGAACTCCGAGAAGCGCATGCGGCCGAAGCCATCATAGACCGGTTGGACCGTTTGGGGTACATCATGAATAGCGAGGGGGCCCGGTGGTTTTTGTCGGAGCAGTTTGGTGACGATAAAAACCGGGTGATGGTGAAATCCGATGGGACTATGACCTACTTTGTACCTGATGCCGCCTATCATGCGGACAAATTTGACCGCGGCTATCAATATGTCATTGATTTATTAGGTCCTGACCACCACGGCTATGTTGGCCGAATCCGAGCAGTGGTGGAAGCGCTAGGATACCCTCCGGATCGCCTCGAGATTCTCATCATAGGGTTGGTCCGATTGTTGAACGGCACTGAACTGGTGCGGATGTCAAAACGCAAAGGAAGCTTTGTGCCTCTTGAAGACCTCATTGCTGAGGCTGGCGTGGATCAGGCCCGGTATTTCTTTTTAGAACGAGCACCGGAGACACCGATGGATTTTGATCTGGATTTGGCCAAGCTTCATGACGCTAAAAATCCGGTATACTATATTCAATACGCAGGGGCACGTATTCACGGCATATTGCGCCAATGGCAGGACAACTCAGACGGCACGGTTCCAGTGGATCTGAACCTTTTGGTTATGCCCCTCGAGCGATCCTTGATGGTCCTATTAAGCCGATTCCCTGATGTTATTGCACGTGCCGCGTTGGATCGGGCGCCGCAATATGTTCCTCGATATTTGACCGATTTGGCGTCTGCTTTCCATGGATTCTACCGAGAGCACCGTATTTTGGATGAAGAGCCGGGTTTGCGGCAAGCACGACTGGCCTTGATTGAAGCCGTGTTGATTGTGTTGACCACCGGTCTCGATCTTTTAGGCATATCTTTGCCGGAACGAATGTAGGGGGATTCAGCGATGCACTTGCAGCATGAAGGCCACATTAAGGCCGTTATTCAAGAGTTGGTGAAATCAGGAGAGTTGCCGGGTGCTGTATATGGCGTCGCGACAGCCAAGGACATTATTGCCATAGGGTCTGTGGGTTTTCGTCAACTTAAACCCAGTATTTTACCCATGACGGACGACACCCTATTCGATCTGGCGTCGCTGACCAAAGTTGTGGCGACTACCGCGATTACTATGCGTTTGCTTGAACGTGGAGCGTTCCGGTTGGATGATTTGGTGAGCCGTTACTTGCCGCACGACTTCGACGACATTCGGCTGCGTCATCTGCTGACGCACACCTCGGGACTTCCGGCCTGGCTGGATCTGACATCGGTGCCCGATTCGTCATCCCGCGTCACGCACATTGCCAAAGCATCCCGCCTGTTTACCCCAGGAACCAGGGTGCTATACTCCGATTTAAACTACATTTTGCTGGGATATATTGTGGAGAAGGTTGCCGGGAGTTCTCTCGACAGGCTGTTTATCCAAGACGTGGCCAAGCCGCTGGGAATGCACCAAACCCGGTATGGTCCCCGAAACGACGGTCCTATCGCGGCCACCGAGTGGGACGCGGGCACAGATACTTTTTTATCCGGCGTCGTGCATGATGAAAATGCCCGTTCAGCCGGTGGAATTTCCGGGCATGCAGGATTGTTCGGCACGGCGCAAGATCTGTTAATTTTTGGCCAAAATATTTTGCGCCCTCAGACGGGTTGGCTGTCCCCTGCAACCATAGCAGCTTTGCTGTTGCCGCGAACCGTGGGTATTCCCGGAGAGCTCCGCGCCTGGGGTTTTCAAAAACCACACCCGCTTTCTTCGGCTGGAGACCTGATGTCGGATCAGGCGGTGGGACACACGGGGTTTACTGGCACGTCCCTATGGGTGGACCCGACTTACAATGTGGTAATGGTATTACTGACCAATCGGGTGCACCTTGGTCGGAGTTCGAATGCGCCAATTCGGCTGCGGCCAATTTATCATAATTTGGTTTTGTCAGGACTCGAACAGTAACGGAGAATTTAGATGTGATAGACAGCCCCAAATTTATTTCAGTGCAGGTTAACCCTCGAATGGAGAATAAGGGCATATAACATGACTGCGGCAATATAAGCCTCGAGTTTGTGCTTTAGGAACGAAAAGAAGTGGAGGAATCTCGTTGTTTTTGCCGGATGGGGCACCGAGGTGCCTAGAGGATATCGAATCTTATCTGCGTGGTTGGGTGGCTCATGAATTTTTTGGGAACCCATTTTTTCAATCGTTGGCAAGAGGACGATATACCCATGCCCAACTACGCCATTTTGCTATACAGTACGGCTACTATAATCGTCATTTTCCGAGGGTTCTAGGAGCAGCTATTGCGGCTATGGCACCTCTGAGCAGTTGGTGGATCCCGCTTGCGGACAATCTCTGGGATGAAGCAGGGCGCGGGCTGCCTGGCCGATCTCATGAGGAACTCTATAAGACATTTTTGCTCTCAGTC
>JAKAAL010000518.1 GCA_021802375.1 Bacillota bacterium
TTCAATGAGGGGGTCGGCAAGCGGGGAAATCAAGAGATCGCGCTACCCGAGTTCCCGACATTTTTCAACAAGGCCACGCGCGCCGTCATTGGCCCCCATGAGCCGGTTCCGTACGATCGTCTATTCACCGAGAAGCTGGATTACGAGGCCGAAATCGCCGTCATTATCGGCCGGGAAGGAAAGAACATTCCGGAGGATCGCGCGATGGACTACGTTTTCGGCTACACGCTCGCCAATGACATCTCGGCCCGCGATGTGCAACGGCGCCACGGAGGCCAATGGCTTAAGGGAAAGAGCATGGATGGCTCGTGCCCTTTGGGCCCAGCCATCGTCACCAAGGATGAGGTCGCGGCAATCGAGGAGCTCAACATTCGAGGACTCGTCAATGGGGAGGTTCGGCAAGAGGCGCGATTAAGCCAACTCATTTTCTCCATTCCCCGACTCATTGCGGAACTGTCCCGTGGCATGACTTTGGTGCCAGGGGACATTTTGTTGACTGGCACACCGGACGGGGTTGGGTTCGCGATGGACCCGCCCCTGTACTTGCGTCCTGGGGACCGATTGGTCGTAGAGAGCGACGCTCTTGGACGGTTGGAAAATGTTGTCGGCTTGGATAGTCACGAAGTGAGGTGAAGCCAGATGCTGTTGAGAGAACTCGAGTATGTCCGGCCTGATAGCGTGGACGAGGCCATTGCCCTTCTTAACGTGCTTCCGGATGCCGGCATTCTTGCCGGCGGTCAAAGCTTGGTCAATGTGCTGAAGCTTCGCATTGGCGGCTACAGCACCCTCGTTGATATCTCGCGCTTGTCGGAACTAAAGGCAGTGCAGGTCGCGGAAGCAGAGATTCGCATCGGGGCGGGGGTTACGTATGACGAAGTCATCCAATCCCTCGAGGTCGGAATGGCTCGTCCCATCCTGCCCGAGGTTGCGTCACGCATCGCCGACCCGCAAGTGCGGAACCGGGGTACGGTTGGCGGCAATTGCTGCTACAACGACCCCACTTGTCACTTTCCACCAATGCTGACGGCGGTGGGGGCCATCTTTGTGGTGCGCGGCGCCGATGGTACGCGTGAAGTCGCCGCCGAGGATTTCTTTGTGAGCTATTACCAGACGGCCATGGAACACGGGGAGCTGTTGACCGCCATCCGGGTGCCTCGCCAAGCTCCTGGCCAAGGGGATGGGTTTGCCTCCTTGTCGGTGGGTGGGACCGACGTGTTGAACATTATCACCGGCGCGGCGACCGTGCAGGTGTCAGCGGACGGTGCGATTTACGAGCTCCGGGTAGTGGTTGCAGGAGCGAGCGAGCGGCCTCTCCGTCTTAAGTCGGTGGAGAAAGCCCTGGAGGGAACCGATGGTGGAGCAGCTGCCCTTGACGCGGCATTCAACACAGTGGACGGCGCTGTCTTTGATCCGCCGGACGACGTGCACGCTTCGGCAGAGTATCGCCGAGCCATGGCTCCCGTTTTTGCGCGACGGGCGGTCGACCAGGCCTTAACCAATGCGAGGAGGGGTTTTAATGAATGAGCCGGCCAAGCGGTTGTCCGTTCAGTTCAGCGTGAACGGGACCCATTACGTACGCGATGTGGATGCCCGCACGCTGCTGGTGCGCTTCATCCGCGAGGAGTTGAACTTGACGGGCACGCACTTTGGGTGTGATACGGGCCACTGCGGCTCCTGCTCCATCATGGTCGACGGTCAGGTGGTCAAGTCCTGCATGATGCTGGCCGTTCAGGCTGACGGCGCAGAGATTCAAACGGTCGAGGGCTTGACCCATTCGGATGGAACCCTCAGCTCCATTCAAGAAGCCTTCTCCAAGCATCACGCGTTGCAGTGTGGATTTTGCACGCCGGGCATGATGATGGCTGCCCAGTACTTGCTGAAGACCAATCCCCACCCTTCGGAGGAAGAGATCCGACGCGGAATTAAAGGCAATCTCTGCCGTTGCACCGGATACGTGAACATTGTGCGGGCGATTCAGTCTTTGGCCACTGAGGAGGCGACCGTATGAGCACCACAACTTTGACGGGAGAAAGAACGGAGACTCGACGCGCTTGGTCCGGTCAGAACATTCCCCGAAAGGAGGATGGCCGGCTCGTTAAAGGGCAGGGACGATTTGCGGATGACATCCGCCGTCACAATGAGGCGCATGTCTACCTTTTGCGCTCCCCCTATGCCCATGCCCGGATTCGTGCCATCGACACCAGGGCTGCGTTGGAGTCCCCCGGAGTTGTCACCATTCTCACGGGCGATGAGGTTCGCGCATTGCAGAAGCCGTTCATGGAAATCGCGCCGCTCCCGGGCGGCTATATCGAGGATTACTGTTTGGCTGTGGACAAGGTTCGTTTCATGGGAGAGCCGGTGGCGGCCGTACTGGCAGAAACGGCTGAGCAAGCCCGCGACGCGGCGGATTCCATCGACGTCGACTATGAGCCGTTGGACGCCATCGTCGATGGCGAGGTAGCCCTTCATAACGACGCGCCACTTCTTCATGGGAGAGTGGGGTCAAATGTTGTCTGGCATGATCTCTATGACTGGGGAGCCTTTGAGGAGGCCAAGGCCAAAGCGGATAAGATTGTGAAAATCAAGCGGCTCCACTTTCACCGGTTCACCAGCACGCCCATCGAGTGCAACGCGGCCGTGGTCGAATACTATGCCGGATCTGGAGAGTACACCTTCTGGTGCAACAATACCATGCCGCAGTTTGCCGCCATGTTTATGGGCCCGGCGCTGGACATCCCCACGGACCGCTTGCATTTCGTCACCCAGGATATCGGCGGCTCGTTCGGCAACAAAATCACGACCTATGTGTATCTGACCATTTGCGCCATCCTAGCCAAGAAGTCGGGGAGGCCGGTGCGCTGGACGGAGTTCCGCACCGATCACATTCTGGGCGGTTCCCATGGTAATGAGCGGACCTTCTTGGATATCGAGGTGCCGGTGATGAACGACGGCACCATTTTGGGCCTCTCCGCGCGCGCCATTGACGATTGTGGTGCGTACCCGCGATATGAGCCGCTGGGTTCGGTCATTTGGACCCAGGTGGTGCCGGGTGCATACCGGTTCCGCGACGTACGCGTGGACTATACGCAAGTCGTGACCAACAAGTGTCCTGTCGGCCCGAATCGCGGCTACTCTCGCTTGCAGCACATGTGGATGGTGGAGCGTGTCATCGATATCGTAGCGCACGAGTTGGACTTGGACGCCGTAGAGATCCGGCAGCGGAACTACATTAAACCCGAGGAAATGCCCTACGAGACGCCCAACGGGTGCGTCTATGATTCCGGAGACTATCCCAGGTGTCTGAATATCGCGCTTAAGCTAATCAACTACGACTATTGGCGGACACGCCAGAAGGAGGCCCAGGGCACTGGGAAACTCATCGGCATTGGCATTGGGTCCACATTGGACTCCGGCACCAATAACTTTGGGCAGGCCCGGATTATCAACAAAGATTTGCCGTTCTCGGGAAACGGTGAGGTCTCCAATGTCAAGCTTGACCTTTACGGTGAGGTGGTGGTGACGATTGGCACCACGCCCCAAGGGCAAGGTCACGAAACTACGGCAGCGCAGGTGGTATCGGACATTCTGGGCGTCTCCCCTGACCAGGTCCGGGTGTTGATTGGCCACGACAACGGACGCAACGTCTACACAGGTTTTTCCGGCACGTATGCAAGCCAGTTTGCGGTGACCGGCCTCGGGGCTGTCCAAGGAGCCGCCCTGAAGTTGAAGGGGGAAATTCAAGCCCTGGCCGGCGGTATTTTCGGTGTGGCTCCCGATCGCATTGGGTTGGCGGACGGCATGGCCCGTGTTCAGGGTTCCGAGGAGAAAAGCATTCCCTTCATCGGACTTGCCAACATTGTGTTCGCCAACAATGCCACGATGCCCCCGGGTCTCGACGTCTCTTTGAACTGCACCTACACCTACCGGCCTCCGTTCGCGATTCCCGACGTCGAGAAGAAGACGGGCAACCTGACACTAACCTACGCGACCCAGATGCATGCCTGTGTCGTGGAAGTGGATGAGGCGACGGGCGAAACCAAGATATTGGAGTACGCGGCTGTGGATGACTCGGGGCGGCTCATTCATCCGCAAATTGTTGAGGGGCAGGTTCATGGCGCTGCGGGCTTGGGGATTGGGGCTGCGCTCTATGAGGCCCTGGAATATGACGCCGAGGGGCAGATGCTGAGTCCCAACTTCTACGCGTACAAGGCGATCACAGCGTTGGATGTGCCGATGATCAAGACGGCGGCGATCGAATCGCCGTCGCCGTTCAGTCCTAATGGGGCCAAGGGCATGGGCGAGGGCGGCGGCGCTCCGCTTCACGCCATCTGCGGTGCGTTGCAGGATGTGATGCATCAGCGCAGCCGCGCCATCGTCAACGATTCATTCAACCCGGCGGAGCGCGTATATCGATTGCTGCGCCAGCCGGCATTAGCTGACCGGGGCGTCGAAGTGGTCATGAATCGATAGGGGGGGAGC
>JAKAAL010000519.1 GCA_021802375.1 Bacillota bacterium
GAGCCCCTCCAGGATGGCGCGATGCGCGTCCCGGTTGTCATCTCGAGATACGGTCTGCCATTCGATGATCCGAAGCCCCAATTGGGATCGGAATCGTATGAGGGCTCGTCCGAGATCGGCGACGTCACTAACTCTCTCAAGGGCACCCTGATATAACGCGGCTACGTGGCTAAAATCTAACGGAAGCGCGGTCCCAAAATAGGTTTCAAAAACATCTTGGGGCAGGGCTTCACGTTGGGGGAGAAACGAAAAGATGCCTCCCCCATGATTATTGATTACCACGATTAAGGCGTTGAGATGCAACCGTAACGCGGCTAAGAGCCCATTCATATCGTGATAGAACGCAAGATCCCCGATGATCAAGGTGACGTCCCCATAGTGGGCTGCCAGACCGAGTGCGGTGGAGGTCACGCCGTCAATGCCGTTGGCCCCGCGATTGGAAAAAAACCGGAGCTGATCGGGGACCTCAAGCGAAAAGGTATCGAGGTCTCGGATCGGCATGCTGTTACTAATCATGACCGGGTGGATAGCGGGTCCTTGGAGCTCAAACCACCGCGCCAGGTTGTAGAATAACTGCGGCTCGTAACCCCTTCCCGTATTTTCCACCAGGCGTCCCAGCGCCCTTCTTACCTGGCGGTCCGCCTCGTACCAATAGGATCTCCAGGCGTCATCACCCCGGTAGGAGTTGGGCGGAGTGCGTAAAGATGCCAGTGCGGTCGCCACGTCACCCCCGACCGACCACAGATCTGCGGCGTTGGGATCGCGCCCTTCTTCGGTGGGGTCCAGATAAAGACCGGGGAGTCCGACCATCAATTGGTTCAGGGCCTTAGACGTAGGGATGGCTCCAATGCGTAACACGGCGTCCGGGGAGGGCACCTGTCGACTACGCAAAACGAGATCATAGGACGCAATTATGGAAGGATCCCCATGTCGTAAATTACTGAGCGGATCGGCTAAAATTGGCCAGCCCCAGGCATCAGCCCAGGCCATTAACTGGGGTCCCAGACCGTCGGGAGAATCCGGCCCGACAATAACCAGACCTCGGGAGAACTGACCCAAATACACTTTGGCTGCACTCAACGTCTCGTTGGTGGCGTAAGCCTCGGTGATCGCAATCGGGAGTGCAGGCGGCGTTATGGGCACGCGATCCCAATCGGGCAAGAGGGGCTCGCGAAGAGGGAGGTTGAGGTGCACGGGGCCTGGCACCGGGGATAGCGCCAGACGGACGGCGTGTCGCACTTGATCACGGACATAGCGAACCACTGCGGGCAGAGGTTCTGGGCTCGGTAAATCCATGAAGTAGCGGACGTGAGAGCCGTAAAGCTCCACTTGGTCAATGGTTTGACTGGCACCCACTCGGCGGAGTTCACGGGGCCGATCGGCCGTCAATACCATTAAGGGGATACGGGCCAATGAGGCTTCGATCACCGCTGGCATGAAGTTTGCGACCGCAGTTCCTGAGGTAGCGACGAGCACTACGGGTTGGCGCATCGCGCGAGCCAGGCCTAAGGCATAAAATCCTGCGGAACGCTCGTCTATCAAGACCTCGACCTTTATCTCAGGAGCCCGATGGAGTGCGAGCGCCAGGGGTGTGGAACGAGAACCCGGGCATACGACGGCCCGGGTAACTCCCAACGCGCTCAGTTGACGTGTCATGGTGTCTAGCCACCAAGCCAACGGATCGGGGTCTACAACCGTTCCTCTACTCCCATGGCTTGAAGCATGGATTGAATTTTCCACTGAGATTCTTTCCACTCCTCTTCCGGTCGCGACTGCGCCATGATGCCACAACCACCGAATAAGGTCGCCTCAGATCCATCGACTAAGGCCGAACGTAATGCGACGAGTAGGGCTCCGTTGCCGGTGAGATCGACGTGTCCGACGATGCCCGCATACCAACCTCGGTCAAAAGGCTCATGGTCCAAAATCCACTCGACCGCAGCGGCTACCGGATGTCCCCCTACCGCGGGCGTAGGGGCGAGCGCCTCGGCCAGGTCCCATACTGTTTGCCCGGGTCGCAATCGAGCGGTAATCGGGGTATAGAGATGCTGGACCGTGGGCAGGCGCTTAATGGATGGACGCGCGGGCGCCTTGATGGTGGTACTGGATCCGGCCATGACACCTAGTATGTGATTCTTGACCGCTGCGTGTTCGGCAAGATTCTTTTGATGGGTCAAGAGATTTTGAGCCAATACATGGTCTTGGTGGGGTGTCGCACCGCGTGGCGCGGAGCCTGCCAAAGCCATAGTGAACACGTCGTGGTCCTGGGCAGACAGCAGCAATTCAGGCGTGGCGCCTAAAAAGGTCTTTGATCGCATGCGTAGTGCAAATACCTGGGCGTCGGGATTCGTATGCACCAACTGATCCAAGATCTGAGGAACCGATATTGGCCCTGTAAACCGTGTCAACACGGCCCTCGCCAACACCACCTTAGAGAGTGCTCGGGAACGGATGGTGCTCACCGCGGATTCGACTAAGCGGCACCATTGCTCATGGTTCGGTGTGCTATGGGATTCTACGAGTGTCGCAGTGGCGGGAGCCGAAAGGTCGCCTGGGTTCCCAATCCGTTCCACCAAACTTTGGTAGTAGGCCACTACAGGTGCCAAGGGGAGCGATGCGTCAACACGCGCCACGATGGTTGTTTTGAGGCTTTCGGTACCGGTTTCGACCAACACCGCCGGTAAGGTCCATGACATTCTCGGAAATGTGGTCCAGGGAGCCCGGCTGGCCGTGTCCTCGAGGGAAAAGGCAACCCCGCCCGCAATCTCCAGGTTTGGGTTGAGGTGCTCTTCAGCGATGAGGCCGGCCCACTCTCGTTTCCATTCTGCCCAGGCATCGGGACCGCTGTGAGTCCAACGCTGAGCCACGCCAATTCCAAGCCGTGATCCACCCACGTTACTAAATAGCCAGGAATCCGGGAACTGATCGACCAGAGTGAGCAAATCGCGTCGAGGCAGATCGAACTCTTCCGCCATCCAAAGTGGCTGATGCATACGCGCGGATGCGCACCATGACGCCTCGAAGCGCTCTTTGATATAGGTGCTCACGTGTTCGACTGAATGCCTGTTCATATCGTTATCATAAAAGGCCCTTTCCAATAAATCAATGGCTCACCGGACTCACCGTCCTAGCTTTTCCGGAAATCCAAAGACTGAGTCCCAGGTATGACAAATTTTGTCGGACCTAGCAGGATAATCGGGAGGCATCCGGTGAATCGACAGCCATCATCGACGGAATACAATGGGGCACTAAGATCCGGTTATGCCATAATGACGTGGAAGAAATCACGGGAGGGGGCCTTGCCATCACTAACCCATACGCGTCACTCATCGAGCGCATCCGCCAAACGTGGCCCTATTTTGACTTTGACCCTAGCGAAATACACTCGGCATTGACCCCAGGGTGGGATTACCAGGTACTCTATCTCGGGGAGTGGGTGCTTAGGATGGGCAGGACACGTGCTGCAAATACGCGTCTTCAGTATGAAATGAGAAAACTTGACACATTAAGTGTTGCGTTACCCATCCCCCATTACGTAGAGCGATCCCCGTGGGGTGGGCTCTACCGAAAAATTCCCGGTGACCCCGTCACGACCACAGAAGTGAAAAAGCCCGCCATGCAGGCAGCGCTCTGCAATTTTGTCACCACTTTGCATGATCCTAAAAACCTCCCGGCTCGCTATCGAACAGGTCGTGCCGAAGCCCGGTGGCGACGACGCTATCAGATCCTAGAAGGCCAAATTCAGGAGTCGGTTCTTGCGTTGTTGACCACAAAACAGCAGCGCCGAGCCAACGACCATTTTCAGGATTTCTTTAACCAGCTTAACATGGGCAGTTGGGAACCTGTCCTCTTGCATGGGGATTTATCCTGTGACCATATCTTGGTCGACGCCGGAAAGATAAGCGGGATCATTGACTTTGGGGATTTAATGGTAGGAGACCCAGCCTTTGACTGGTCGGGATGGGAATCCGGGTCGGCACCCGATAGATATAGGGACCGTATTCGGTTTTATCGTTGGGTAGCACCGACCTACCAGATTCGGTCCTTGTTAGAGCATGGTACGGTAGAAGAGGTCGAACGACTCGTGGAACAATGGACTGCGGGCTGGTGACCCGTCTAGCGGTGGGGGATTAGATGGTCCGGGAGCAAACACTCTGGATGGACTTTGGCACCAGTCACTACAGCTGACGTAATGCAGTTGCTTGCAGGAATCCCCCCGCTTGGCAGAACCGCTTTGGCCATCCTGTCATAGAGGGGCGTCCATAGGCATGGACGAGGCTGAGTGAAAATGCCGGAGTCCCATTCCCACGACCAAAATGGGTTGCCTTTATCGTGAACCCAATGCGGAGGGTCACAAGGTTTAAGAGTATCATGTGTCGCTTGTGAGCGTCTCGTACCAAGAGATGCTGGTCGGTACCATCCGGTCTACTGGAGCCTGCCCTGGCATAGCTTTTTCTAGAATCCTATGATATCGTTAC
>JAKAAL010000520.1 GCA_021802375.1 Bacillota bacterium
CCCTTCAACGCTCTCCTCAGTTTTTTCCTCCTTATAGAGCGCCTCGTTCGACCGCCTAGGGACCTGGTGCATAAGTCCCAAAACACCGGACCAAGAAACCTGAAACCTGCGTGGTTGTGATCCCTGAAAGATGATTTTTCGGGTTTCGCACCAGGCTTCTAAGAGTAGGTCCATCACTTACCATCCCCACCAGGAGTCATACCACGTGCGTCGGTAGCCCCTAATACCCGTCTAGGTTATGGACAATGTTGGTAAAACTCCAGTCCATGGACAAGCTCCCAAGTATCTCTCTTGGGCACGATCGATTTCGGTCATCATATCAAGCAATCTACGGACAGGCAAATTTAGTAACTTCTTGTCAAATAAACCTAGCAATAACACTACGCTGACCAATGTGCCTCAGTTTCAAAATATCTACTTCAACAATCTCGTTTGCGACTATGCTGGCGAGGCCATCCGCATCAATGGGCTGCCTTATGCCCCGGTAAGTGACGTCTTTTTCAACAACGTTTCGATTAAGGCCGCACAGCAGTATCTAATCGATAACACAAGCAATGTTTCCACCAGTACGGTGTCGTACACCTATGCCCAAGAATTGGGACTGGTTCCGCATTATGGAGTAGATGGTCCAGCCTGATCCGATCGCGGTTCTTGGACCTTTCAGTGCTATGGAGCACGAAAAGGCGATTGCACAGTTCCGCCTTTTCGTGCTCTCCTGCGCATTAGACGTAGAGAAAAACTGCGCCCAAACCTGACCATCTGGATATTTCTAAGACCATCTGAGAGGGTTTGCTCTTTCCAGGCCGCGCGCCCGGCGCCCATGACCATCTTTCACCACTGGTCTTTCGCAAGGGCCGCGGCGCGACCTGAAAAGCCTTGCTGCCAGCCGTGTTCCATGTCCTTCATTCAGAGGCTCACTATTAACTCTCAGAAGGATATATCGACCTTCTACGGCTCAACTCGTAACTAAGAACAGCGCCGAATAGTTTCGACAATGCCAAAAGCATTATCTCGTGTCAAAAGGGTGGCGAGCACTAGCAATTGCAACTTCTCCTTTGGTTACTCCAGGCTATACGGGTTTGTTTTTGCAGCGTGACGGAGAGCCGACGAAAACCCCTATCGCACGAGTGGTATCGACAACAAGATCAGCCCCCCTGAACTTTGTGCAATCAGAGTGCCCGATGTTTCCTCGAATCTTCACTGGGTTTCAACGATCCTCTAGACAGCCACCAGAATTCCCCACAAAATGGCATCAAGGCGTTGATATCTATGGCGTTCTCTGCGCGAGTCTCGAGCGCGATGCGGCGAACGTAGGAAGAAGGATTGCCGATGTTACTTGACGTATTGGTTTCGATATCTTTGCTATGTAATCTGGTCGTGATCGGACTACTGATCATGGGCCGACTCTCAGGCCAAGTAAAAGAGGCGATTCAGGCCCAACAGGCGGCATTGGAGAGAGGACAGGAACAACTAGCCACTACGGTTCGAGAATCTCTGGCGGAAGCGCGAAAGGAATCGATGGCCACCGCGCAAATGGCTCGGGAGGAAATTTCCTCAAACTTTAGAGGCTGGTCGGAGACGGTCGGTCGGTCTATCGAAACCCAATTGCAGAGTGTAAGTCAAACTCAAAAAGCAACCGCTGACAACCTCATTCGCATCGGCGAAGCACAGGCTCAAAGATTCACCGCCTTTGCCCAAGAACAAATCAACTTTCAGTCCGCTCATGACCTTCATACCGTAACTGCAGTGAACGAAGCATCCTTACAGCAAAAATCAGTCCTTGATTCGTTTCAACAGCAGTTAGCGCAACTGACTACGATGAACGAGCAGAAATTGGACAGAGTGCGTCAAACAGTAGAGACTAAACTGGGCGAAATTCAGCAGGACACGACAACCAAACTCGAACAGATGCGAGCGACCGTCGACGAGAAGTTGCATCAGACATTAGAACAGCGACTAGGCGAATCATTCAAGATGGTCAGCGAGCGCTTAGAACAAGTTCAACGTGGGTTGGGCGAAATGCAGACGCTGGCTTCCGGGGTCGGCGACCTCAAAAAGGTGTTAACCAACGTCAAAACGCGAGGCACGTTAGGCGAAATTCAACTCGATAGCCTCCTCGTCCAGACTTTGAGCCATGACCAATATCAAAAAAACGTGGCGGTCTCCTCTAAATCGTTAGAACGAGTTGATTTCGCCATCCGACTTCCGGGGCAAAGCCTGAAGGATGAACCCGTATGGCTACCCATCGATGCCAAATTTCCACTAGAGGACTATCAGCGTCTCCTAGCTGCCGAGGATCAAGGAGACCTCGAAGATGCGGCCGTGGCCGCCCGTCTTTTAGAACAGCGCATACGCACGGAGGCGAAAAGCATCCGCGACAAGTATATCCATCCTCCCGAAACCACCGATTTTGCCTTGATGTTTCTCCCCATTGAAAGTCTGTATGCCGAGGTCCTTCGCCGAACGGGCCTATGGGAGGAGTTGCAGCGCGAATACCATATTATCGTCACTGGACCAACGACCATTAGTGCCATCTTAAATAGTTTTCAAATGGGGTTTCGCACTCTTGCCATCGAACAGCGGTCGAGTGAAGTCTGGAAACTGTTAGGGGGGGTCAAGGCCGAATTTGGCAAGTTCGGCGATATCCTGGAAAAGACCCAAAAGAAGCTACAGGAAGCTAGCCACACGATTGATAGTGCATCTGTGCGGTCTCGGGCGATTGAACGCCGACTCCGAAACGTCGAGGCCTTACCCCAAGACCAAGTTTCACCCGCCATCGAAGAGGACATTCCGGCGGCGTTGGAAGACTAAGGATCGGGACCTAAATTCCAGAGGAATTCCCCCGGGCTTTGACGACTTCATACCCCACATGGGTCATGGGATCAATCTTGCGGCGTCCCTGCAGCACCCGCCATTCGAGGCCGCGGTTGGCTTGAATACTGGGCGGATCTTATGCCGGGTCCGGTGCAGAAGGCGCACGGGCGCTGGGGGAGGGGTGCGATAACGACGCACCCGGCGTAAGGGCGTCCGGGTTTTCGTGCCTTTTTTGACCCCCGGAAACGATAACACCAGGTGTCCCAACCAGAGGGTCGCCTTAAAGGTTTGGGCCCCGATGCCGGAGTACAACTTGCCGGGATCGATTCCGACTGCAGTCTCGTGGGGAATCGTCTTTTCGGTGGGAGTCGTGAGCTGAAGGTAAAATGTGCCCAACGGGTCTCGCCGGGGCTGAGCGCCCCCGCTTTGGATCCGTTTGCGCACTTTCGCAGGAGTCGCCGGACTCAGGGGTTTTCCGTGAATCGAAACGACGGCCATGCGCATTGAAGATACTCTTCCTGCTGGCGAAGTGGGTGTGGCCCACGCCACGTCTCATCGATCATACGTTCGCAGGCTGCGTCGTTCCGCCAGCGCTGAACCGGACACAGAACCTCACGCCCCTTTGGATCGCGGAACTTGGGCAGGATTCCGTGGCATGGGTCCTGCAAAGCCGCGGCAGGGACACGTCCCTGCACTCTCGTGCAATGCTTGCGTCGGAAAAGTCTCTTTTTAAGCCGCCACCTCGGGCCGAAGACTCAGGTGGGGGTCATTGACGTCACCCATAGGCGAATCCCTAAGGCAAAGTCAGATGCAGCGTCCGCGTTTGGTAATAGGTGGTGTGCAATGTGCCGTCGTTCACCGTCACCGTCTGACCAAAAACTCCCGGTTGCTTTTGAATCAAAATCTTGCGCGGATTCGTGCCTTTGGGCAAAGTATAGACGATGGTTTCGTTTGCGGTGGTGGGAGGCACGCTCAGTGACGTTCTAGCGGGGATATCCAGACGCATCCCAAACACCGTTTTATTCATGCTTTGATTTACTCCGACCCGAATCTTGCTCCCTGGCATCACCGTGGCCGAAATCAGATGAGAGCCCTTGGGAACATAAACGTCATTCCAACCGGTATAGGGTACGACCAGCCATCCATGGGCCACCGCTGGCATCGTCCAGTGAATCTTGGTGGTTTCTTCAATCCGTCCGTTGGCGAGGGGTTGGAGCGTGGTAGTGATGCTGGTTTGTAAGAAAAAATTATCCTTATGCGCTCCGAGATTATCATTAACGACAGACAGATAGTCACCGTCAACCGTACGCGGCACCTCGCCCGATGCTCCCCAACGCACTGCTAAACGTTCTTGAGCCGGGTTGTTAAAGTACACGGTCATGTGACTCTCAGCGACTCCCGCTTCCAAAGTGGACAAGAGGCCGACCAACTTACTCCCCGAAGCGTGCAAAAATCGGACGCGCAGTTCATTGAGCAGAGTTCCTAAAAATGCCTTGCTCTTCGCTTGAGTCGTGCCCAAACGCTGAGCCACATATTCCATCGCCTCATTGGCATGTGCAGCTGTAATCCGTTGGTTGCCATACGACGTTCCCAAATGAAGAGTTCCGGTCTTTTCAATCAAACTATCAGCCAGCCAATTGTCCACAAACACTACCCCATC
>JAKAAL010000521.1 GCA_021802375.1 Bacillota bacterium
TTATGGGCAGCTCAGTCGGGTTTTAAGCGAGATGGGACATACGGAAGAACTTCTCATTGCCGATGCAGGATTGCCAATCCCGTTAGGGGTGGAACGGATTGATTTGGCGGTAGTAGCCAATGTGCCTCGATTTTTGACGGTCTTATCCTCGGTTTTAGAGCATCTGACGATTCAGGGGGCGGTTCTCTCCGAGGACATTCGAGATCAGAGCCCCGCGCTGTGGGGAGAGATTCAAGGTATCCTACCCCAGAATCTTGAGGTACAATTCGTACCCCATCCAGCCTTTAAGGAACGCACGCGGGGAGTCCGTGCCGCCGTAAGGACTGGGGAATTTACATGGTATGCCAATATCATTCTCATTGGCGGTGTCTCATTTTAAGGTGCGTAGTGTCAGGGAGGCAAGGCAATGAAAGCAATACAGTGGGCGAAGGCCTCGGAGGTTGCGCAAGCTATTGAGGACCACGCCACCCTATTGACCGTGGGCATGACCTTGAGTGGTGCCTCAGAAACCATACTGGAGGCTATTGAAGCACGATTTCTCAAGACGGGCCATCCTCAAGGCCTGACGTTGGTACATGCATCCGGTCAAAGCAATCGTCAGGCGGGTATTCAACATTTGGCCCATTCGGGATTGGTGGGCCGCATTGTCGGTTCTCATTGGGGACTTGCTCCGCGGTGGATGGAGATGATTGCGACTAACCAAGTCGAGGCCTATTGCCTTCCGCAGGGACAAATGACCCATTGGATGCGCTCCATGGCTTCGGGTTTGCCGGGTCATCTGACCCAGATTGGGTTAGAGACCTTCATCGATCCGCAACAAGAGGGGGGAAAGATGAATGCCCGCACCCAATCTTGCCCCGATCTCATTCATCGCGTGGTAGTGAAGGGCCAGGAATATCTTTGGATTGATGCGATGCCGATTGATTGGGTTCTAGTGCGGGGAACCCGAGCAGATACATGGGGTAATATTTCCGCCGACGAAGAAGCGATGAAACTGGAGATACTACCCGCCGTGTTTGCAGGCCGTCGATTCGGCGGACGCGTCGTGGTCCAGGTCAAAGAAGTTGTCCCCCGCGGCACCATCAATCCACGTCAGGTCGAAATTCCGGGAGCTCATGTGCATTATATCGTGCAATCGCTAAATCCCGAACGTGATCATCGGCAAACTTCGGGATGGACGTATGATTCGGCGTATTCGAGTGAAGGGTGGCGATCATCACTCGGGGAACTGCCAGTGCCATCGCTGGATGTACGCCGGGCCATCGGCCGACGTGCCATGCTGGAGCTCACGCCTGGCGTGATTGTAAATATGGGTACAGGCATTCCCAATGATGTTATTGGACCCGAAGTGTTGCGCGAAGGGGCGGAAGCATGGGTCACCTTAACCGTGGAATCGGGGGTGTACGGAGGGCGACCCGTGGGTGGTGTCGATTTCGGGATCGCCCAATACCCCGATGCCCTCATTGAACATCCCTACCAATTTGATTTCTACAACGGGCATGGGGTAGATATGACCTTTATGGGTTTTGGCGAAGCCGATGCCAACGGCAACGTCAACGCCACCAAATTGGGGGACCGGGCAACGGGTGCCGGTGGGTTTATCGACATTACGCAGGCGGCTCAAATCGTGATATTTTGTGGAACGTTTACCGCACAAGGCGGCGCGGTGGCTATTGGGGAGGGGCGGATCCAAATTGTTCAGGAAGGCCACCTAAAAAAGTGGGTGAGCCAGGTTCAGCAGATCTCGTTCAATGGATCCCGAGCCTTGAACCACGGACAGCGGGTTGTGGTGGTCACCGAACGGGGAGTGTTCACCTTAACCGAGTGTGGATGGGAACTTCGAGAAATTGCGCCCGGCGTGGATCTGGAACGCGACATCTTGGGCCAGATGGCATTTAAACCTCAGGTGGCGTCGCCGCTTGTGGAAATGGATTCCCGGATATTTAGTGAGGAGCGGCTCAATTTACCAGAGTACTTACAACAATTAGTAGTACGCACAGAAAGCGAGGCACAGTGATGAGGGAAGATGTAGTGGTACTCGAGGGAGTACGCACCGCCATTGGGACTTTTGGCGGCAGTCTCAAAGAAGTGTCGGCACGGGATTTGGCTGCGCAAGTAATAGCCGATGCCTTGCGGCGGTCGACTGTGGCTCCGGGGGAAGTCGATGAAGTGGTTTTGGGATGTGTGGGGCAGGTCTCGGGGGATGCGTTCATTGCCCGGTTGGCCGCCTTAGGCGCGGGGTTGCCCGCAAACTCCTCCACGGCGCAGACCGTCAATCGCCTATGCGGATCGGGGCTCCAAGCGATCATTACCGGGACCCAATGGTTGAAATTGGGGGATGCGGATGTGGTGGTTGCAGGAGGAGCCGAGAACATGACGCAGCTGCCCTATTATGTGTGGAACCGCTGGGGCAAACGGTTGGGGAGTGGGGAATTAGAAGACGGCGTGTTAAGCGCCGTGACCGATCCATTTAAGAATTATCCGATGGGGGTCACGGCAGAAGCCGTAGCCGAACGATATCACGTCACACGTGAGGAACAAGATCAGATGGCCTGGGATTCCCAAGTTCGTGCTCATGCTGCGATTGCGGCGGGGCGGTTTCATGATCAGATTCTCCCCGTGACCATAACGGAAGGACGCAAGACGCGGGTGTTTGACACCGATGAACACCCGCGCGATACCTCGCCTGAAAAGCTGGCGCAGTTGAAACCGGCGTTTGTCGACCGAGGCACCGTCACCGCGGGCAATTCCTCCGGAATCAATGATGGCGCCGCGGCGGTGGTGTTAATGCGGGCGGGAGATGCCGAACGTCGGGGTTATCAACCCCGGGCTCGAATCGTGAGTTATGCGGTGGCGGGCATCGAACCTGAAGTCATGGGCTATGCACCGGTGTTTGCCATCCAAAAAGCATTAGAAAAAGCGGATTTGACGGTGGACGACCTCGATCTGGTCGAGTTGAACGAGGCGTTTGCTGCGCAGTCGGTAGCCGTAGTACGCGACGCGCACCTGAACTGGGAGACCACTAACGTCAATGGGGGAGCCATTGCGTTGGGGCACCCGATTGGGGCGACCGGGGCCATTCTTACGATCAAAGTCTTGTATGAACTAGCGCGGCGTAAGGCCCGCTATGGCATGGTCACGATGTGCATTGGTGGGGGTCAAGGAATTGCCGCGATCTTTGAAAATTACCAACGATGAAATCCAGGCGAGGAGGAATCTCAGATGACGTTGCCCATAGCGATGGTGACGGGAGCCCAGCGGGGAATTGGCTATGGTATTAGTCAGGTCTTAGCCAATCGTGGCTATGCGGTAGTGTTGTGTGATTTGGACAGCGAGGCGTTAGCCAAGGCCAAACAATCCCTCGCAGGCAGTCACGCCATGGTCTTGGATGTCGCGGATTATGGTGCGGTGGAAGCCGCAGTGCAAACTATTGAGCAAAAGATGGGACCAATTGCGGTGCTGGTGAATAATGCGGGGATCAACCGGGATCGCATGCTCCATAAAATGACCGAAGCTGAGTGGGATGCGGTGGTCAACGTCAATCTAAAGGGCCAGTTTAATTGTCTGCGCCAGGTGGTGCCGTATATGCGTGAACGTAAAGCCGGTCGGATTATTAACATCTCTTCGGCGAGTTGGCAAGGCAATATCGGGCAGGCCAATTACGCGGCTGCCAAAGCGGGGGTCATCGGGCTTACTAAAACTGCGGCGCGCGAACTAGCTCGGCTGAATATCACGGTTAACGCGATTTGTCCCGGCTTTATTGACACGCCCATGACCCGGCGGATGCCAACGGAGGTCTTTGCCACCATGATGACCAAGATCCCTATGGGACGAATTGGCACGCCGGAAGATGTGGGGCGGGTCGTGGCCTTTCTGGCGTCGGACGATGCCGCCTATGTGACCGGCGAGGTAATTAACGTGGGCGGGGGTATGGTGCTGTAGCAGAAACCACCGAAGCTTTAAGATGGGAGGCAAGGATATGGAGGCACAGTTATATTATCAGGGAGCATGGCAACCGGGAGTTCACGGGCAACGGCTCTTGGTAGAGGATCCTGCAACCAATGCGGTGATCGGCAGTGCAGTCTCGGCGGATCTGGATGATCTATCCCTCGTGATTTCCGCGGCGGAGGAGGCTTTTCCTTCTTGGTCCCGGCGTCCCGCCGTGGACAGGGCGCATGCATTGCAGGCTATTTATCAGGCGATTATGGACCATCATGAGGATCTGGCACAGCTGTTGACCCAAGAAGAAGGAAAGTCCCTCAGCGAATCCCGATCCGAAATCGCCTATGGGGCGCGGTTTTTCGAATTTTACGCCGGTCAAGCCATGCGTGTTTACGGGAAAACCATGCCAGCGCCCGCTGCCTCGCGTGCTATTTGGACTACGAAGGTGCCCATCGGGATAACGGCGATTATTACCCCTTGGAATTATCCGTTTGCGATGATTTGTCTCCCGCCTCTTGGTTAATCAGG
>JAKAAL010000522.1 GCA_021802375.1 Bacillota bacterium
TGTTCGGGCTTTCCCAATACCCGGCTATAATAGCAATAGTCGCAGGCGAGATTGCAGTCTTCCGATACGGTCTTCCACATGATGCCATAGGCGTGCTGCATGACTTCTTATCCCTCCATCATCGGCGGGAAACACGTCTCGCGTTGATCGGTCGGCACCGTAACGAAATTACGTTTCTTTCCAATACCGCGGGCGTATTCCAGACTAAGCGTTCCACACATCAGGCAGTCTGTTGCGTCAGTCCCGATGTGCGTCCAATACGGGCGCAGGATCGCTCCGTCATCAGAATTCGGCGGACCGTTCAGCACCGCCGAGCTTACATTTGCGGTTAGCCGTTTCCCTCCTCTGATTAGGCGAGATGGACTGCTTGGTGCGTTCGAGCCGACTCGTAGATAGCTTCTAAGATCTCGGTGACGACCAACGCTTCTTCCGGTCGGACCATCGGTGGGTGCCCGTCGCGGACCGCTCGGATCCATTGTCTCGCCTCCACATCCGAAGCTTTTACCGTACGCTCTTCTTCGTAAAAGTCGACGCCTCCTTTTTCCAAGTCTATCATTTTGGTGTACAATCGAGTCCGTTCTTCGCCGTTTAATCGGAGTTCTCCTTTTCCCATGTCGGCCCCTGCCTCGGTTCCACAGAGCACCACTTGGGCTTCTCCCACCGCAAGCGCATTTAGAGCCCAACTAGATTCCACGATGATGTTTGCACCGTTTTCCATGGCAACCATCGCAAAGGCCGAATCTTCGACTGTAAAGGCCTCGGGATCCCAGGGCCCCCAGGCATTGGCCGCATTTTCCCTCCGACTAAGTTGGTGATGCGTAACCCCTAGCACCGTTTGCGGCCGATAATTCTGCATCATCCAAAGAGCCAGGTCAAGCGAATGCGTCCCAATATCAATCAGCGCACCACCGCCTTGTTGTTCTTCGTCCAAGAATACCCCCCACGTGGGAACCGCACGCCGCCGCAAAGCTAGCGCCTTCGCGTAGTAGATGTGCCCGAGACCGCCCTCCCGGCACAGTTGATGTAGGTACAGGCTATTCGGCCGAAAGCGATTCTGGTAGCCAACGGTTAGCAACTTCCCGCTACGCTTCGCCGCCGCGACCATCGCACGGGCTTCGGCAGCCGTTTTTGCCATCGGCTTTTCACACATGACGTGCTTTCCTGCTTCGAGGGCTGCAATAGTCATCGTTGCGTGGGCGGCATTTGGGGTTAACACATGAACAACGTCGATGCTGGGATCCAATAGCATTTCCCGGTAGTCGACATAGATTTTCGCTTGCGGCACACCGTATTGCAACGCGGCGGTCTCTGCCCGTTCCTTGATTCGGTCACAAAATGCCACCATCGCGATGCCTGAAATCTTTCGAAGGCTAGGTAAATGTTTTCCGTTGGCAATTCCTCCGCACCCGATAATCCCCACCTGAATCGTATTCAATCCGCGGTTTTCTGCCACCCTTTCTAGTCCTCCTCTATGAGATCAATGTCATGCTGTGGCCAGACGCCGTACGTACACTGGAACTCGTCTATGCTAAACCCGCACCTCTTCGCAAGAACAGGTGCCGTAGGAGGCGTCCCTTGCCTTGGGATGAAGCCGCCTCGCGGTGCAACGGTCGCCGGCCCAGCACGGTAGCACCTCTGGATGCTGAATGACTTAGACTTCGATCATCTTCCATCGGCACCGCCTTTGGTCCAGTAAAGTTGCGATTCACGCATGGCGATTGCCACCTCCCATCTTCGAGAGGAGATCACGGAGCTTCTCTCTCGGCTCTTACCCTGCCATTTCATGGCGCTTTCTGTTAGATTCGATGGCAATTTTCTTAACGGTCGGTCTGAAGTCTGACGCGTCCTTCCAAATTTGGTCGCCCGCGCTCGTCATTCTACTCCCTCCACCGGAGTGTCATGTAGCCGAGATTGCAAGGTAGTTAACTGCTTTTTGAGGTCGGCTACAATGGAGTGGTAGGCTGAGTCTCCGTAGAGATTGTGCAATTCTAAAGGATCTGTGTGTAGGTCAAATAACTCCCATGTTTTCGGCGTTGGTCTATCTTCCGACCCGCTAGAACCCAAAGCTTCTCCATAGTAATAGATCAGCTTATAGCGGTCGGTTCGTACTCCATAATGAGCCCAGACCTTGTGAGGGGAATCTAAATGCATCCAATAACGATAATACACGGCGGTCTGCCAGCCCGACGGTACCGTCCCATGTAGCAACGGAAGCAGACTGTGCCCCTGAAAGGTTTCGGGGATCGGTACTCCCGCCATATCAAGAAACGTGGGAGCGAAGTCCACATTCAGCGCCATCGCTGAGCACGTTGACCCCGGCACAATCTCCTTGGGATAACGCACCATAAAGGGCATTCGCAAAGACTCTTCATACATGAAACGTTTATCAAACCACCCGTGATCGCCGAGAAAGAACCCCTGATCCGAGGTATAGACAACCACGGTGTTGTCCGCCAATCCGTTACGGTCAAGATAGTCCAGCATCCGCCCCACATTATCATCGATTGAGGCCACACACCTCAGGTAGTCCTTAATGTACCTCTGGTACTTCCAGACTTTCTCGGCCTCGGCGGACAGACCGTCTGGCACCGATGCTTTAAGATCCTCCCGCGTTAGGTCACGGTCAATCCGCATCCGGGCCGCTTCAGCTGCCAGGCGTGTGCGGTAGTCGTCATCAAACGTCTCCGGCACAGGAATGTCCACATCCTCGTACAGGTGCTTATGTTTCTCATCTGGAAGCCAAGGGCGATGCGGGGCCTTGTGATGACACATGAGTAAAAAAGGACGATCTGGGTCCCGTTGGTCAAGCCAGTTTAGACTCGCATCGGTGATAATGTCGGTTGCGTAACCCGACACGTGGATCTCGCGCCCCATCTCGTACATCTTGGGATCGAAATAGGCTCCCTGCCCTGGAAGTACGTTCCAGTAATCGAAGCCAGTCGGGTCATTCGGTCGCCCGTGGCCTAAATGCCATTTTCCCACGATGGCCGTTTGATATCCCACAGCGCGCAGCAGTTGAGGAAAATTCAGCAGGCGACCGTCAAGCTTGTCCGCTAGCGTTCGCACACCATTTTCGTGATTATACAACCCTGTGAGAATGGTCGCGCGGCTAGGCGTGCATATCGAGTTGGTACAAAAGCAATTATCAAACCGAAGACCCTCCTGAGCAATACGGTCAATGTTGGGTGTCGCATTAATGCGACTCCCGTACGCGCCGATAGCGTGTGCCGCGTGGTCATCACTCATGATAAACAGGATGTTCGGGCGCATAGATACCCCCCACTCCACATTTAGATACCTCTTAACAATCCAAAACGATACTTAACGATACTTGAAGAGGTCAGACTGTGATCAAAGTGTCAGCCGGGCTCGCCGTCGAAGAGCCTGGTCTAGTCTCCCGTCTTCCTGGGACACCAACGAGAAACACGGGATAAAATGGTCCTGAAACACGGTCGCTGCAGTACCCACTGCGCGGGCCATTCCCGAAATGCGTGACCGTTGAACCTTCACCGGATAATGGATGGCGCTTTCCAGCGCGCTGACAGAAGATGATGACATATGTTCTGCCCAGGGTCCGCCCAGAACAATTACATCCAGTTCAAACATCAGGGTTAGGGAGCGTAGTGCATAGGCCAGATGACTCTGTGCCACGGGATCATCTATCGAGATGTGGCCTAAGGGGATCACCGCTTCTAAACAGCCTAAACCACCGCAATAGCACGGAGCCCCATCAAAAACAACGCCGAGGTGCCCAATTTTCAAACGGTTGGAATATCGGTACAGCGTGTGCATTCAGACATTGCACCCAGCATCCTCCAATGCCACCACCCAAGAATACATAAAGAACGGACGAAACGGTCGGTAAGGATCCGACCCACCACTCTCCGTAAGCACTAGCGACCGCATTGTTACTCCATACCATAGTAGGCTTCCACGAATCTGGCTTTATGGCGGTCAGTACTTCCTCCCAAGACCATCTTGTCGGCAGATGACTGGGTACTGCCACCCCATACCCTAATACGACAGCCCTTTCTTGCGGCGGAAGCGCCTGAAGTAGATCCTGCCGAATGCCGCTAAGCGCCTGCGCGACTTCCGCGACGGCGTACTTGAACAAGCCCCGAGCCCTGTCTTGGTGCGCTTGTGCGTGAATGTTCCCACCCAAATCCACGACCACTCCATCAATACCCGTGCGGTTCACCAGAATGCCTCCGGCCAGCTTCGACGTAACCACCAAGGACAACGGGATGGGTGGCCGACCTCCACCTCCCCGATCATGGCCTCGCGGTGAGCCACTGGAGCCTTCGAGCACCACCCCCATAGACACCAGTTGGTTCACCAGACTCGAGATTGTAGCAGGTGTTAGCCCGGAGATCTCGGCAATTTCGTAACGACTGATCGGCTGATACCGTCGAATCAGGTCCAGCACGACGGATTCATTATGCGTTTTGCCT